>NZ_RIBZ01000885.1:0-53767 GCF_003721215.1 Streptomyces botrytidirepellens | reverse complement strand
GCAGCGGCGGGCGGGGGGCGGCACGTCGGCGCGGGCGTGCCCGGCGAACGCCGGCGCGGCGCACACCAGGACCGTCAGAAGCACGCCGGGCAGGGCGGCGAGCCCGGCCTCCGCGACGTGCGCGGGGAGCAGCGGCGCCGCGGCAATGACGGGCAGGACCTCCCGCCACAGAGACCTGCTGTCGCGCAACTCCTTCCCGCGCGGGGCGTCCGGCGGGTGCGCGGCACGGTCGCTGGGCCGCGGCGGGTCCTGGGAACCGCTGTCAACGAGCGCTGCGAAGACGTCCTCGAGTCCGGGACTGTGCACCGTGAGTCGCCGGGGTTCCACGCGGGCGTCCTCCAGGACGTCGAGGACGGCGCGCATCAGGGCGACGCTGCCATCGCCGGGGATCTGCAGGCTGAGCGCGGTGTCGTCCCGGACGACGGTGTGCATGCGAAACGGCGCGGCGGCGGCGGCGAGTTCGGCTGTGTCGGCGAAGTGCAGACGGATGTGACCGCCAGGGACCAGCCGCAGCAGTTCGTCCTGCGTGCCCTCGGCGACGAGCCGACCTCGGTGCAGGACGCCGATCCGGTCGGCGAGCCAGGCCGCCTCCTGCGGCGAGCAGGTGGTGAACAGGACCGTGATGCCGTCGGCGACGAGATCGCGCACCACGTCCCGCACGATGCGGCGGCCCACCGGGTCGAGACCCGCGGTGGGCTCGTCCAGCAGGACGACGCTCGGATCCCCGGCCAGCAGCATCGCCAGGTCGAGCCGACGCAGCGTACCGCTGGACAGGGCGGCCGCGGGCTCGGTGGCGACCCGTGGCATACCGAGCCGTGCCAGGAGTTCGGCCGCCCGCGACCTGCCGTCGGGGGTCGGCAGCCGGCACAGGGCCGATGCCAGAAGCAGGTTCTCCTCGGCCGTGAGGCGGGTATCCACCCCCGTGGCCCGGCCGAGAAGTCCAACGGCGGTGCGTACCGCGTCGGCGTCCGTGGACAGGTCGTACCCGGCGATGCGTACGTCACCGCCGTCGGCGGCGGTACGCGCCGAGAGGATCCGCACCGCGGTGGTCTTGCCGGCGCCGTTGGGCCCGAGCAGGGCGAAGACGGTGCCGTGGGGAACGTCCAGGTGGAGGCCATCGACGACGGTCGTCCTTCCGTACGACTTCCGCAGCCCCCGGACCTGGATGGCCGAGGGGCCGCCCGGGCCGGGGAGCGGGCGGTGCGGCCCCGTGGCGGCCGCTGCCCGGCTCATGGCGCCCCCTGCTCGGCGCGCGGCCCGGTGCGGAGCGACAGGATCCGCGGTCCGGACACCTCCGGCGAGGGGCCGTCGGGGCCCGGCAGGAAGTGCCGGTTGGTGACGGAGCGGAACGCGCCCGGAGCGGAAAGGGTGTTGAAGGTTCGGGGATATCCGTGGATGTTCCGCACCCCTCGTTCTCCCGATCGCGGAGCAGTCATAGCGCCATGATGACATCATGTGGCGCCATGTCTACCGCCGACCCGCGCCACCCTGGCGCGCACTGCACGGCACCAAGGCGCTGGACGCCCGACCCCCTCTCCGTATCGTGGCTGTGACCTGTGGATACGCCTCGATCGCAGGGCGGTACGGTGAACCGGCCATAGCCTTACGTTGGCTGGAAGACATCGGTGCTCCACCGTACCTGCGGGGCGGCCGAGGTGGAGCTTGGTGACGCCATCGTGGGGCCGTGCCATGCGGGGATGGCGCCGCCGGGGCCCGTCGCGGAGAGCAGACACGAGACGCCCCAGGTCCCGTACGGAGCGGACCCCGGGTCGTCGGGCGACGTGACCAAACCGGTGCGGCCTCAGCCCCCTTGCCGCGCGATCATTGTGGCGTCGTCACCGATGTACATGCCCTCGTCGCGAACCAGGACGGAGTCGCGGCCGTTGACGACGTGAAGCACCGGGTTGTGACACGGAGATGGCACCCCCGTCCGGGTCGACGGCGGAACCCGAGGATCGCCCAGTTGCTCCGGCAGACCGGCACCGGCGCCACCAGGCCACCTCCCCGCCGGACGACCTGACTTTGGCGTCATCGCATCGCCCGATGACACCCAGGGCCTATTCGCTTCCCTCGAACTACCGGGCAGCGCACGAATGCCGCGGGCAATCGACTACCGGGCCGCCGAGACCTATCGGTACACCTCCGGTCCGCCGCTGGACCGCCCTCTGTCTACCCCCACCTGGGACGATGGCCCCCACGTCGCCCCGGCGGAGGCGTGTGACCGGGCTGCCCCACGCCGCGGGAGTGCTCGAACCGACGGTCTTCCCCGGCGGGCACTCCTCCCTCAACTTCCAGGGCGAGGCCCATGCGTCCTTGACCGATTCCGTTCGCTCACAAGGAGTTCCAACCCCCCGCTCGGCGCGGGCATCCCGCTTTTTGGCGCTAATCTGGCACCACATGGCGTCAGCGGAGAATTGCGCCCCGAACTGCGGGGCGCCCCCCACCGGTTCTCTCCCGGCCAGTGCCGGAAGGAGCCCGGACGGTGGGCGACAAGAGACAGACAGGCACAGAACGCGCAGTCCGACGCGACGCGCGCACGGCGAAGGGCGAGGTGCCCGACGTGGCGAGGCTGGGCCAGGATCCGCTGTGCCCCCGCCGGTACGGGCCCGTGTCCCGGTGGCTCGCGCCCCGAGGCCGGAGACGAGCCCCGCGACGAAGCGTGGACCTGTGTCGTTCCGGCTGCCGTCTGCACCAGACCGGCGGCCGCAGACATCCCGAAGGCGGCTCGCCATGCCGACGTTCGACACGCCCGCACCTGTCCGGGTGGTGCTCAGCCTGGTGTTCGGCCAGGTCCGGATCGTCGCGAGTGACCGCGCCGAGACGATGGTCGAGGCGTATCCGCGCGACAGCGACGACCAGGACGACGTGCAGACCGCCGAGCAGCTGCGCGTCGACTACGCCGACGGCCGGCTGCTCGTGAACGTGCCGGAGCCGGGCGGGAGCGGCGGCGCGATCATCGTAGTGATAGCGGTGCCGACCGGATCGAGCCTGCACGGCCGGGGTATGGCGGCGGACTTCCTCGGAGTAGGAGAGCTGGGCGATTGCCAACTCAGCACGGGCCTGGGGCACATCCGGCTCGACCGTACCGGCAGCCTGCAACTGGCCGCCTCCCTCGGAGACATTACGGTCGACCGCGCGGCCGGCACCGTCGAGGCCACCGCGGACCGTGGCGACGTCCACCTGGGACAGGTCGAGGGCGGGGCCACGATCAGCGCGAAGGGCGAGGGCGACGCCACCGTGGGAGAGGTGCGCGGAGTCGCCCGCCTGCATGCCGAGAAGGGGGCCATCAGGATCAGCCGGGCGCACGCCGACGTGGAGGCCCGGACAACCCAAGGCGACATCGACGTCGGCGAGGTGGTGCGGGGGTCCGTGGTCACCGCCACCACGTCCGGCAGCATCCGGATCGGTGTGGCCGAGACCAGCAGCGCCCGCCTGACGCTCGACTCCACCGCGGGCACCGTCTACACGTCCCTCTCGCTCCTGGAGGCGTGCGATCACGCCGACGAGGTCGTGCGCGTCCAGGCCCGGACCGTGATCGGCGACATCGTGGTGAAGCGTTCCGGCGTCGGCGCGGGATGAATCCGATCGCAACCGGGGCACCGCGCTTGCGGCGGCCGGCCTGCTGTCCTGGCGCCGCACAGGACAGCCCACGGCGCGTTTTCTCGGTCGCCGCTGAGGCGGAGGGCGAAGAGGCAGCACTCCGGCGCGGCGGCTGACGGCACCACCAGCTGAGCACTGGACACGATCATGGCACCGATGCCGTCACCGTCGGCTCATCGGTGCCGCCATCGCGGGCTCCGGAGAGGAATCCCCCGCTCTCCGGGGCCCGCGCCTCCACATGGAACGCCGGCGTACGAGGCGGCCCCCTCGTACGCCAGGCCCTGCGCCACACCCCGTCCGGCATTCCTTGTGGTGATCTGGTGGCACTTGTCGGCGTGGACGTCGGGCTCCTCATCGACGGCTGTCGAGTGACTGCGGTTGATCTGTGCGCCGCGGTGATATTCACCGATGGCGCTCCGCGCATGGCGCATAGCTTGGCTCCTCTATGGCGCCATTACGGGCCGCCATGGCGACAGATCACTCGAACGTGCCCGCGTCCAGCAGCCCAATGGGCGCGCAGAGCTGCGGCTGGCCGATCAGAATCTCACTCGTTTCACCTGACCAAAGGGGTCGCGTGCGAATGTCGGGCCGGACAGGTGCCGCGCGGCGCAATGAGTGTGCCATCATGGTTCCATGGAACTACGGGAGTACGTCGAGGCGCTGCGCGACGAGCTGGTGACAGCGTCTACAGCAGGAGATGCCGAGACCCGCGCGGTTGCCGAGCGGCTCATCGCTCCGCTGGAGTCGGCCGTCCGGCTCACGTTGCTCAAGGTTCTGTCGGCCGCCGCCGACGAGATCACCCGGGACCTGTCACCTGGCTCGGTGGACCTGCGCCTCCGTGGGATGGAGCCCAGTTTTGTGGTGACTCCGCCCTCGGACGACGACGGCGGCCCCACCGAGGACGCCACCGACGAGACCGGTGACGCGGCGAGCGACTGGTCGGCCGGCGCACTCAGTGGCGCCGTGGGCGGTGCCACAGCTCGGATCAATTTCCGGCCTCCGCAGGTGATGAAGGAACAGATCGAGGAGGCGGCGTCCAGGCAGGGCATTTCGGTCAATGCGTGGATGGTTCGAGCCTCCGCCGCGGCGCTGGCCAACAGTCGGCGAGCCCCCCGCGGCAAGCAGCAGTTCAACGGCTGGGTGCAGTAACACGTCCACAGGAGACACTGTCATCCACCGATCCCGCCGGACGCCGCTGTGCCCCCGTCACGTCGACGCCAGGAGGTCGAGCAGCTCCGGCGTGACGAACTCATCTGCCGGACAGGCGCCCGACATCGCCGAGAAGTAGCGATCGGTGAATTCGGCGCTGCCCGCGATCACCCGGAGCAACTCGATCTGGTGCCTGCTGGCCGCCAGCGCGGCAGTTGTGAGTGTGTTGCGGTAGTCGGTTATGAGCATGTCATTGCGCTGCACGCCAAACCTGTTGAGCGCACGACTGAGCCACTGCGGGTCGTGCAGTCCGTCACCGACGCAGTCGACGAGCAGCTGAACCTGGCGGAAGGCATCCGTGATGCCCCGTGCGGTGATGGAGTCCTTGTGGTGCCCGGCATCCCCCACCAGCACCCACCCGGGGCCGGCAGCCTTGCGGAAGAAGTTGCGCTGGTCGCCCGTGCCGTGCAGACGCTCGAGCATACGGCCGCCGGCCATCTGCTCACGCAGCTCCGGTGCGGTGTGCTGGACCGCGGCGAGCAACGCACCGAGCCCGTCTCCGCGCAGCTGCCCGAACCGCTGTTGCGGGAAGTACGCACCGACCAGCGTCGCGCCGTCGTTGGTCGGGATGGTCCCCACCCAACTCCCGGGCGCCTCGTGCAGCCGGAACCGCTGCGGCAGGTCGGACCAGTACGTGTAGTAAGCACACGTCAGCTTGGGGTCTTCGATCTCGACGGGCGCGCCGACCTTGGCGGCCACTGTGGACCGCATCCCGTCCGCGCCGATGACCAGGGTGGCACGCACGGTGTATTCGGTTCCGCCCGACCGCACCCGTACCCCGGTCACCCGGTCACCGTCGAAAGTCAGGTCAAGCACGGTGGACTCGTCGCGGAACTCGGCGCCCGAGTCGACCGCGGCCTGCGCCAGGATCGAGTCGAGGAGGTGCCGACGGGGTGCGAACGCGGTCCGCACCCCGTCGACGGCCCAGGAACACCCGTCCAGCCGGACATCCGCCACGGTGTAGCTGGCCCGGTCGATCGGCGGGCACCCGGTGGCAACCACACCGGGCAGCACGCCCCACCGCTTGAGCAGGGCGGCCCCGGGCTGGTGGATGAGCAAAGTGGACAGGGTGTCCCGGGGGAAAGACCCGCGTTCCAGGAGCAGGACCCGGTATCCGGCGCGCGCGAGGAGCATGGCGGCCGGAGATCCGGCAACGCGGGCGCCCACCACGACGACGTCGTATGTGTCGTTCATCGCGGACGTCTAGCGACGCGTGCGCAGCGGCAGGGTCCACACACCGGTGAAGTCCGGTGAGGTGAGGAACTCCGGTGCACGGTCGTGGTCGACACGCAACTCGGCGAACCGCTCGAGCAGGATGTTCAGCGCGACTCGCCCTTCCAGCCGGGCGAGCGGGCCGCCGAGACAGAAGTGGATGCCGTGGCTGAACCCGAGGTGCGGGTTGGGGGTGCGGGAGATGTCGAAGGTGTCGGGATCGGTGAACTGGCGAGGATCCCGGTTCGCGGCCGCGAGCCACACCTCCAGCATCTGGTCCTTGGGAATGCGTGTGCCACCCAGTTCCACGTCGACGTTGGTCGCACGGTAGGCGGAGGCGAGCGGGCTCAGGTAACGCAGCGACTCTTCGATCGCGAGCGGCACCAGGGCCCGGTCCTCACGGACCCGCGCCATCTGGTCCGGATACGCGTCCAGGCACAGCAATGTGTTGCCCAACAGCATGGTGGTGGTGATGTGCCCGGCGAAGAACAGCAGGCTGGCGAAGTTGACCACCTGGTTGTCGGTGAGCCGGTCGCCGTCGACCTCGGCCTGGATCAGGCTGGTCAGCAGGTCTTCCTTGGGGTTCTTGCGCCGGTCGGTGACGTGTTCGAGCAGGTAGTCGTCCATCTTCCGCTGGTCGTCGCGCTGGCTGGCGATCGAGCGGGCCTGCTCGCCATCTTCGTCCTTGGTCTTGATCTGGCCGCGTTCGGCGAGGCTGTCGTCCGCCCACTGCTTGATCAGGTCGCGGTCCTCCCGGGGCGTACCGAGCAGGTCGGCGATGACAATCATGGGCAGCGGGTAGGCAATGGCGTCAACCAGGTCGAACTCGTCGGTGTCCAACTCGTCGATCAACCCGTTGGTCACCTTCGCGATGCTCGACTCCAGATCGGCGACCATCTTCGGGGTGAACGCCCGGCTGACCAGGGTGCGCAGCTTCTTGTGCTCCGGCGGGTCGAGCTGGGTCAGGTTGCCGTCGAAGTCCCACTGGTCGGCTCCGGGCACGAACCTGCGGGCGACGTCGGACGAGTAGGTCGCCGGATCACCCAGCACGCTGACCGCCTCGGGATACCCGTAGATGTGCCACATGCCCGTCTCGTCATCGAACTCGACCGGCTGGCTCGGTCGCTCACCGTGCAGCCACCGATGGCGCGGGTGGACGTTCCACAAGTCAGTGGTGGCGTTCATCGGACTCTCTTCCGCTCGGGAGTTGGTTGGGGGTACGGCGGTCATCCGGTGCGCAGCGGCAGGGTCGCGACCCCGATCGCGTCGGGCAGTGCCATGAACGTGGGCGGATCCGCCGGGTCGATGGAGAGTTCGGGGTATCGGTCGAGCAGCATGTTCAGCGCGATGATGCTCTCCAGCCGGGCCAGCGGGGCGCCGAGGCAGAAGTGGATGCCGTGGCTGAACCCGATGTGCGGGTTGGGGTCACGGGCCGGGTCGAAGGTCTCGGGATCGGTGAACTGGCGAGGATCCCGGTTGGCCGCGCCCACCCAGACCCGCACCAGTCGGTCCGCGTCCACGTGGTGCCCGTCGAGCTCGAACTCCTTGGTGGTAGCCCGGTAGATCGCGGCGACCGGGCTCAGGAAGCGCAGCGACTCCTCGACGGCACCGGGCACAAGGGACCGGTCCGCACGCACCCGCGCGGCGGTCTCGGGGTACGCGTCCAGGCACAGGACCAGGTTGCCGAGCAACGCGCTGGTGGTCGCGTGGCCCACGACGAGCAATTCGTTGGCGAAGTTGAGCACCTGCGCGTCGGTCAGCCGGTCGCCGTCGACCTCCGCCTGGACCAGACTGGTCAGCAGGTCGTCCTTGGGGTTCCTTCGCCGCTCGGCGACCTGTGCGGCCAGGTACTCGTGCATCTCGGGGACGTAGCGGTTGGCGGCCGCAACATCGACATTCTCGTCGTCGACCTCGTCGTCGAGCAGAGCGCTCGCGCTCTGCTCCATCCGGTCGACCCACTTCTTGAACAGGTCACGATCGCTCGCCGGCACGCCCAGGAGCTCGCAGATCACAATCACCGGCAGCGGGTAGGTCAGGGCCCCGACCAGCTCCAACGTGCCCTGGTCGCCCGCCTGGTCGAGCAGCTCGCGGGTGAGCGCGACGATCCGTGGCTCCAGGTCGGCGATCGTCTTCGGCGTGAACGCCCGGCTCACGAGCTTGCGCAGCTTGCCGTGCGCGGGCGGATCGGACTGTAGCAGGCTGCCTTCCTGGACCTTCTCGTCAAGGTCGACACCTTCGTCAAGGAAGAGCCTGCCCACGTCGTTGGAGAAGATCTGCGGGTTGGTCAGCACCTTCACCGCTTCGGGGTAGCCATAGATATTGACACTGCCGTCCTCGTCGAATCGGACGGTGTGTTCCGGCCGCTGTCCACGCAACCACGTGTGGTCGGGACGGATGTCCCAACGGTCAGCGAGAGTGGCCACAGTGCTCCTTGGAGGTTCTGAGTCGGATCTCGTCTGGTCTGGCGTGAAGTCGGGGGACGCCGCCTCCCCTGACGACCCCACGCCGCCATGATGCCATGTTGGCGCAATCATAAAGGCGTTGTTTGCCACAAATGGCGCCAGCTTGGCTTGAGTGGCGTCACCCAACGGCGACAGGCAGGTCCCGGACGCTGATCAGGTCGTGTGAGGGGATGAACGTCGGTGGCGCCTGCGGGTCGAGGCCGAGCACGGGATAGCGGTCGAAGACGATGTCGAGTGCGACGCGGCCCTCCAGCCGGGCCAGCGGGGCACCGAGGCAGAAGTGGATGCCGCGGCCGAAACCGATGTGCGGGTTGGGGTCTCGCGTGACGTCGAAGTTGTTCGGGTCGGTGAACTGGCGGTCATCCCGGTTGGCCGCGGCGCACCAGACCATCACCATCCGCTCGGCCGGGATCCGCTTGCCGGCGAGCTCGGTGTCCGTGCTGGTTGCCCGGTAGACGGCCGAGACCGGCGTCATGAACCGGTGGACCTCCTCGAACGCGGTGGGCACCAGCGAGCGGTCGGCCCTGACCTTGGCCTGCTGGTCGGGGAAGGCGTCCAGGCACAGCACCGAGTTGGCCAGCAGCATCGCCGTGGTGGTGTGCCCCGCGACCAACAGCAGATTGCCGATCTTGGCGATCTGCTGGTCGGTCAGCCGCTGCCCGTCCACCTCGGCCTCCACGAACCGGGTGAGCAGGTCGTCGCGACCGCGCTTGCGGCGCTCGCCGGCGTGCTCGAGCAGGTACTCCGTGATCCGATCCGAGGCCTCAAGCTGGGCTCGAGCGTCCTGAGCCTGCTTCTCCGGGTCGTCGGACAGGTCGAACCGCCCGTTCGCGGCCATCATGTCGTCGACCCACTGCTTGAACAACGGGTAGTCGCCGGCGGGCACGCCGAGCAGCTCGGAGATCACGGTGATCGGCAGCGGGTACGCCAGGTCGGCCACCAGGTCGAACCGATCCCGGCCCTGGAGCTGGTCGATCAGCTCGTGGGTGATCTCGGCGACGCGGGGCTCCAGGTCGGCGACCACCCGCGGGGTGAACGCGTGTGCCGCCAGCTTGCGCAGCTCGCGGTGTTCCGGCGGGTCGAGCTGGAAGAGGTTGCCCTCGGCGAACTCCTCGCCGCCCTCCGGCGCGAACCGGCGGGCCGTCTGGGACGAGTAGACCTCCGTGTCGTTGAGGACTTCCAGCGCCTCCGGATATCCGTAGACGTGCCAGATGTCGGTGGACTCGTCCCGCCACACCGGATGCTCCGGCCGCTCGCCGCGCATCCAGAAGTGCTTGGGGTTCCCGGCCCACTGGTCCGCGAGCAAGGTCATCGGTTCTCCTCCATGGCTGAGATGGACTGAGCGGGCGCCAACGCCGCGGTGATGGCCCGGCAGATCTCGGCGACTGGTCCCGGCAGGTGCATGTCGATGTGCTTGCAGTGGATGTCCTGTTCGCTCACCGTTCCGGTGACGTGCGCCGGCCACAGCCCGGCGTAGGACCCGTCCTTGTCCTCGGTGGCGTTGCAGAACAACACATCGCCCTGGAAGACCGGTGACTGGAAGTCCTTCAGCATCCGCATGTGCTCGATCATGATCGCCGACGTACTGTCCACAAGGGACTGTTTGTCGCCGTTGGGCAACCCCGCCAGCGCGGGCAGGTGACGGCCGAAGAAGTACCGTGCCTCGTCCAGGTCGGGGACCTCGTTGTCGGCGAACCACGAGGCGGGAACGCAGTCGAGCAGGACGAGTGTGGCCACCTGATGTCCCCTGCGCTGGAGTTCGGCAGCCATCGCATGGGCCAGGGTGCCCCCGAGCGAGAGTCCGATCAGGGTGAACGGCCCATCCGGCTGCACGCGCAGGACCTGGGTCACGTAGTCGTCGACCATCTCCTCGATCGAGGCGGGGATCGGAACGTCGGTGAATCCCCTCGCCTGGATCGCGTAGACCGGCCGGTCGTCGGGCAGGTGGTTGATGTAGCCGAGGTACGCCCACGACAGGCCGATCCCGGGGTGTACGAACCACAGCGGCTCGCGGTCGCCGGTGGTGCGCAGAGGCAACACGACGTCGAAGGGATCGCTGTGGCCGTTGGTGTCCGCACCGGAGGTGAGCTGCTCGGCCAGCCCGGCGACGGTCGGTGACTGGAAGACCGCGTGAATCGGAAGGTCGACGCCAAGTGCGGCACGGATCCGGCTGATCAGTCGGGTCGCGAGCAACGAGTGGCCGCCGAGGGCGAAGAAGTCGTCATCTACCGCCACCCTCGGCAGGCCGAGTACCTCGGCGAACAGTCCGGCGAGGGCCTCCTGCCACGGCGTGGACGGCGCGCGCCCGCTGCCGGCAGCGGCGTAGTCGGGCGCCGGGAGCATCCGGCGGTCGAGTTTTCCGTTGGGTGTCAACGGCAGTTCGCCGATGGCCAGCACAGCGGCGGGCACCATGTACTCGGGCAGCCGCTTGCGCACGTGACCACGCAACTCGGTGGCGAGGGCGACGATCTGCCGGGCCCGCACCGGGTCGTTGTACAACGACCTGCCTGGGTCGCCGCCGACGACGGTGCCGGACACCGCCGGCTCCCCCACCGGTCCGGCGGGGAGCAGGACCAGGTCGAAACGCTCTGGCACCGCTGCGGGGACCGCCAGCGCGCTCCAGCCGTGTGCGGCCGCCCACTCGTACGCGTCCGCCGGATCGACGTCACCACCGAAGCGGGCATTCGGCAGCCCGGTGATCCGCACCGGGCCATCGGGCTGCCCCCGGCGGAACCGCTCGGCGTCGGCGAAACCGTGCCAGGGCCGGCTGGGTGCGTCGGCCACGTCCTGGGTTCGCGCAGTGTGCAGCACGACTTCGTAGCGGTGCCGAGTCAGCTCGTTGTGGTGGTGGCCGGGCTTGAGCCGGATGTCGGCCCCCATGTCGTGGGCGCGTGCCCAGTCGTCGAACCAGTCGGGGGCGACCACGAGTTCCCGCTCGGTGAGCACGGCCCGGTCGACCGCGGTATGCACCGCCGACTCGGCCGCCCCCGGGGTGCGGACCCGTGCCACCTCGGCGTGCAACGTGCGCAAGGAGTCCGCGTTGCGCACGTCACCGACCACGATCCGGCCGTTGGGGCGCAACAGCGTGGTGATCTTGTCGAGCACGGTCCGCAGGTACTCGACGTTGGGGAAGTACTGCACCACCGAGTTCAGCACCACGACATCGAAGTGGTCCGTGGGAAGGCCGTCGGTCTCGTCGGCGGCCAGGTCGAGCAGCCGCACGCGGTCGGCGAGCCCGGCACCAGCACACTGCGCACGGAGGCGGTCGATCACCTCGACCGAGAGGTCCGTGCCCCAGAACTCGTCGACGTGGGGTGCGATGCGCGACAGCAGCAACGCCGAGCCGACACCGATCTCCAGAACCCGTCGCGGCGACGACCGCAGCACCTGCTCGACCGCGGCATCCCGCCAGGCCGACATCTCGGCGAGCGGGATCGGCTCCCCGGTGTAGGCGGACTTCCAGAGGGCGAAGTCCTCGCCCCACTCGGCCTGCGTCGACTCCTCGACCGTATAGGCCCGGTCGTAGACCTGCCGCCACTCCTCCACCTGCTCGGCCGCATCGACAGCCGCGCCGGCGGTTTCGGCCGGGACGATGTAACCGACAAGGCGACGGTCGCCTGGCTGGTCCTCCCGAGCGATCACGGCGGCCTGCGCAACGCCCTCGTGCGCGCTGAGCACGGCCTCGATCTCGCCCGGTTCGATCCGGAAACCACGGACCTTCAGCTGGAAGTCGGCGCGGCCGACGTAGTCCAGTTCACCGTTCGCCCGCCGGCGGACCAGGTCACCAGTGCGGTACATGCGGTGGCCGGCGGCGAAGGGATCGGCGATGAACCGCCCCGCGGTCAGCCCTGGCCGACCGAGGTAGCCGCGGGCCAGGCCGAGACCCGCGATGTACAGTTCGCCGACCACACCCGGCGGCACCAGCCGCAGGTACTGGTCGAGCACATAGACCTGGGTGTTGGCAATGGGTGCGCCGATCGAGGGTGCCGAGTCGGTGACCGCCGCACTGGTCGACCAGATGGTGGTCTCCGTTGGGCCGTACAGATTGGTGGCACTGATTCCGGCCGTCCGCAGCACATCGGCGAGCGCGGGCGGCAGCGCCTCGCCCCCGACGAGCAATCGCAGGCCGCGCAGCGCCTCCAGGTCGTGCGCGACGAGCGTCTGCCACAGCGACGGAGTCGCCTGCATGATCGTGACCCCGTGCCGGCCGATGAGGTCCAGCAACGCGCTCGGCTGGGTCACCGACTCGGTGGGCACCATGACGACGGCGGATCCGGCCAGCAGCGGCAGGTACATCTCCAGTCCGGCGATGTCGAAGGCGGCGGTGGTAACCGCGAGCAGCCGATCGTTCGGTTGCAGCGGGAACTCGTGTGCCATCGCCCCGAGGAAGTTCACCAGCGCGACGTGGGGTATGACCACGCCCTTCGGTGTCCCCGTGGAGCCGGAGGTGTAGATGACGTACGCCGCGTTGTCCGGCGCCAGGCCGACGTCTGGTGCGGTGGTGGGGAACCCGGAGAGATCCAGCGCAACGGTCTCGGCATCGACCACCAGCGCCGGGTCGCAGTCGCCGACGATGTAGTCGACGCGGGCGGCCGGGTGCGCCGGGTCGACCGGGACATAACTGGCCCCGGACTTGAGCACGGCGAGCAAGGCCACCGGTAGGTCGAGCGACCGCGGCAGCATCACGACAACGCGGCGTTCGGCGCCGGCACCGTTGCGGATCAGGTAGTGCGCCAACTGGTTCGCGCGGGCGTCGAGCTCGCGGTAGGTCAGCGTGGACTCACCGGAGATGATCGCGACGGCATCCGGCGTCGCCTCCACCCGCTGCGCGAACATCCCGGGCAGGGTGAGCTCGGGCACCGGTCGTTCGGTGGCGTTGTAGTGCCGTAGCAGCAGTTCCAGTTCGTCCGGTGCCAACAGCTCCAGCGACCGCAGGGGTTCCTCCGGTGCGTCGGCCAGCTGGGCGAGCACGCGGCCGAGCCGGGCCGCGATGTCCGTGACCACCTCGCCGCGGAACGCGGAGTCCTGGTATTGCAGGCCGACGCGGAGCACGGGATCAGCGGACGCCACGACGACCAACGGGTAGTGGGTACCGCTGAGCGGGCGGATACCGGCGACGGCGATGCCCGCGGCGTCGGTGGCCTCGCTGATGCCCGCGCGGTCGATCGGGTACGACTCGAACAACACGAGGGTGTCGAACAGCGTGCCCGCCCCGGTGGCGCGCTGGATGTCGGCCAGCCCGTGATGGTGGTGGTCCATCAACGCCGTCTGCCGCTGCTGCAACGTGGTCAGCACACTGGCGAGGGTGTCCGCGTTGGTGGTACGCACCCGGACCGGGATGGTGTTGACGAAGAGGCCGACCATCGAGTCCACGCCCTCCACCACGGGCGGCCGCCCGGACACGGTGGCGCCGAAGATGACGTCGTCGCGGCCGGTCAACGCCGACAGCAGCACCGCCCACGCCCCTTGCACCAGAGTGTTCATCGTGATGCCGAGCTCGGCGGCGCGTCGGGCCAGCTTCCGCGCCCGCTCCGTCCCGAGCGGCACCTCGACCTGCCCCAGCCCGGACTGTGTGTGGTCCTCGCCCGCGGCCAGCAGGGTCGGCTCCGTGACACCCCTCATCTCCTCGGCCCACTGGCGGGCCGCCGCCGCACGATCCTGAGCGGCGTACCAGGCGAGGAAGTCGCGGAAGGGCCGGACCCGGTCCAACGCGCCGGGATCGCCCGAAGACTCGTAGAGCCGCAGCAGGTCGCGCATCAGCAGCGGCAGCGACCAGCCGTCGTAGAGCACGTGGTTCGCGGTGAACACCAGCTCCGAACGCTCGGACTCCATCCGTACCAGCGACATGCGCAACAGCGGTGGCCGGGCCGGGTCGAAACGGGTGGCGTGGTCCTCGGCCAGGAGCTTCTCGAACGCCTCATGCCGCTCGTCGGCGCTGAGCGAGCGCAGGTCGACTTCGGTCCAGGGCAGATCGACGTCGTCGACCACGAGCTGAAGCCAGCCACTGTCCGCATGGGACACGAAGGCGGCGCGCAGGTTCGGGTACCGGTCCAGCAGCGCCTGCCCGGCCCGGCGTAGCCGTTCGGCGTCGACGGATCCGCTGAGGTGGAACACCAACTGCATGTGGTACGCGTCGAACGTCGATTGCGCGAGCATGCTGTGGAACAGCAGCCCCGACTGCATCGGTGTCAGCGGCCATACGTCGCGCAGCCCCGGGTAGCGCCGCGCGAGCAGGTCGATCGCGTGCTGGTCGAGCGAGACCAGCGGCAGGTCCGACGGCGTGAGCCCGCCTGCCCCGGGGTCAGCGACGTGGCGCGCGAGCCCGGCCAGCGCCTCGGTCCACAGGTCGGCCAGCGCAGCCACCTCGGCCCGGGAGAGCAGTCCGGTCGGGAACGCGAACCGGGCGGCGAGCGTCGGGCCGGCCGCGGTCTCCACCACGTACGCGCTGATGTCCACCGTGGCCATGGCCGGTTGGTCGGCGTCGAGATCGGCGAGCAGGCCGAGCGCGTCACCCGCCACCGCCCAACCGGTACCGGATACCTCGCTGTCGGCGGCAACCCTGCCGAGGTAGTTGAACCCGATCTGCCCCACCGGCAGCCGGCTCAGCTCCCGCTCGGTGTCCGGGTTCAGGTAGCGCAGCATGCCGTAGCCGATTCCCTTGTCCGGCAAGGAGATCAGCTGTTCCTTGACGAACTTCACCAGCGCGCCGGCCGTGGGGCCGCCGGCGAAGGCGTCGGTGACGTCGATACCGGTGAGATCGAGCCGGACCGGGAACATGCTGGTGAACCAGCCGACCGTGCGGGACAGGTCGGCGCCGGGAACAACCTGTTCCTCCCGCCCATGCCCCTCGAGGCGGATGAGTGCCGACGGTTCCACGACCCCGCGATCGGCCCGCCACCTGGTCAGTGCCAGCGCGAGCGTGGCGAGCAGTCCGTCGTTGACGCCACCGTGGAACGCGGCGGGCACACGGTTCAGCACCGCCTCGGTGGCCTCTGCCGAGACCTCGACCACCACGCTGTCCACAGTGGCCATGGTGTCGACCGCTGGGTCCAGCGCGCGGGCGCCGAGCAACGGGTCCGGGCCGTCGAGGATCTCCTGCCACAGCGGCATCTCCCCGGCCCGCTCGGCCGCCGCGTCGACCAGCGCATGCGCCCAGCGCCGCACCGAGGTACCGACCCTGGCGAGGACCGGGGTGCGGCCCGCGTGCGCGGCCTGCCACGCGGTGGCGAGGTCCGGCACGAGGATGCGCCAGGACACACCGTCAACCACGAAATGATGCAGGACGATCAGCAGCCGGTCCTTGCCGTCCGCCCGGTCGAACCACACGAACCGGGCCATCTCGCCGGCGACGGGGTCGAGTTCCCCGGTGGCGGCGTCGAGCTCGGCCGTGGCGAGCAACCGCCAGGCGTCGGTGTCCCATGCGGACTCGCACGGCACCCGGCGCAGCAGCGGCGCCGGGTCGACCGAACCCGGTTCGCCGATCACCATGCCGTCGTCCACGAACCGGGACCGCAGTACGTCGTGGCGGTCCAGCACGGCGCGCAGCGCGGCGACCAGCTCGTCCGCCACCACACCGTCGGGCAGGTCCAGGATGACCGACATCGCGAACCTGTTGCGGATGCCGCCGAGCTCTTCGAGGTACCTGGCCACCGGTGGCAGCGGGAGCGGGCCGCTGGCGCCTCCCTCCAGCTCGGCGAGTACGGGCCGCTGTCCTGTACTGCGACGGACGGAAGCGGCGACCGCGAGCTCGGCGACGGTACGGCACTCGAAGACATCCCTCGGGGTGATCTCCACCCCGAGGGCGCTCGCCCGCGCAACCACCTGGATCGAGCGGATGCTGTCCCCGCCGACGGCGAAGAAGTCGTCATCCGTGCCGACCTGGCCGAGGCCGAGGACCTCGGCGTACACCCTGACGAGGATCTCCTCGTCCGACGAGCGCGGGCCGCGGTACTCGGCGGCGACGAACTCGGGCTCGGGCAGTGCGCTCCGGTCGAGCTTCCCGTTGGGGCGCAACGGGAACCGGTCCACAACCATGATCGCGGCAGGCACCATGAACTCCGGCAGCCGGGCGGCGACGAACCGGCGCACCTCGTCACGGGAGACACCGGAGACCAGATCGACATCGGCGTCGAGATCGTCTTGGTGCACTCCTTCCGGGATGACGTAACCGACCAGCCTGGGACGGCTCTGGCCGGCGCCGTACACGGTGACCGCGGCCTGGGCGACGCCGGGATGGGCGGCCAGGGCCGCTTCCACCTCGCCCGGTTCGATGCGGATCCCGCGTATCTTCATCTGGGCGTCACCCCGGCCGACGTACTCCAGGGCGCCGTGCTCGTCCCAGCGCGCGAGATCGCCGGTGCGGTACATCCGGCTCCCCGGCGGCCCGAACGGGTCGGCCACGAACCGGCCGGCGGTCAGCGGTGTCCGTCCGTGGTAGCCACGGGCGATGTCCCCGGCCACGTACAGCTCGCCGACAACCCCGACCGGCACCGGGCGCAGGCCGTTGCCGAGCACGTACGCGCGCATGTTGCCGAGCGGGGAACCGATGCGTATCCCGTCGCCGAGCACCGGGAACGCGGTGGCGTAGAAGCTCTCGGTCTGCCCGTACGTGTTCACCACGCGTACGCCCGGGATCGCCTCGCGCACCTTGTTCACCAGGGCCTCCGCCAGCGGCTCGCCCGCGAAGACGACGGCGCTCAAACTGATCTTCTCCGGCACCTGCTCCAGCAACTCGGCGAACACCGAGGGCACGGAGCTGACGACCCCGCCCGTCCATCCGCCGCGCTCGCCGATCACCAGCACATCGCGGGCGACTTCGACGGTGCCACCGGCGAGCAGCGTGGCGAAGATCTCGAACACCGAGACGTCGAAGTTCACCGAGGTCGCCGCAAGCATCCGGGTGGTCGAGTCGATGCCGACGGCGTCGATGAGCTGGGTCAGCCCGTTGACCACGCCCCGCTGGGTGATGGCGACCCCCTTGGGGGTACCGGTGGAGCCGGAGGTGTACATGACGTACGCGGTGTTGGCCTGCCGCGATGCCACGATCACGCCCGCGCCGTTTGGACGGGGCTGGTCCAGGTGGATGCGGGGGCAGTCGATCGCCGGGAGCACGTGCCCGGTAGCGGTGTCGGTGATCACCAGTGCCGGCCGGGCATCACCGAGGATCAGCTCCAGCCGCGCACTCGGGTACCGCGGGTCGATCGGGAGGTAGGCGCCGCCGGCCTTCCACACCGCCAACAGCGCGACGACAAGATCCGCCGACCGCGGCAGTGCGATGCCGACGACGGTCTCCGGACCGACACCGTGGCCGGCCAGCTCCGCCGCGAGCCGGCTTGCCAGGCTGTCCAGCTCCCGGTAGGTCAGCACGACCTCGTCGCAGTCGACGGCGACCGCGTCGGGGGACAGCGCGACCTGGCGTTCCACCAGCTGCGCAACTGTCAGGTCCGGGACCGGCACGGACGTGTCGTTGAAGGCCACCAGCACGCGGTCCAGGCCGGCGGGTCCCATCAGATCGACGGCACCGACCGGCTGCTCGGGGGCGGCGACGAGGCCGGAAACGAGCCGGACGAAGCAGTCGGCGATGCCCTGGGCAGTGCTTCGGTCGAACAGGTCGGTCGCGTACTCGAGCGCGCCGACGACACCCCGGCCGGGCAGGTCGGCCATGCTGACGAACAGGTCGAACTTGGCCGTGCCGGTCCGTACGTGCTCGAAGCCGACGGTGAGCCCGGGGAAGGTGAAGTCCTCGCGTGTGAAGTTCTGCCAGGCGAACATCACCTGGAACAGCGGTTGGTACGCGGTGGACCGCTCCGGCTTGAGCAACTCCACCAGCCGCTCGAACGGGATGTCCTGGTTCTCGTACGCGGAGAGGGCCCGGTCCCGCACCTGGCGCAGGAGGCCGAGGAAGGTCGGGTTGCCGGACAGGTCGGCGCGCAGCACCCAGGTGTTGACGAAGAAACCGACCAGATCGGTGAGCTGCTCGTCGGTGCGGTTGGCGATCGGCGAGCCGATCGTGAGGTCGTCGCCGCCGCCGAGCCGGGACAGCAGCACCGCCAGCACGCCCTGTAGCGTCATCGCGACGGTGGCGTCGTTGGCCCGGGCCAACGCTTCGACCCTGCGCATCGTGTCCCCGTCCACCGCGAACTCGACGACATCGCCGCGGTGGCTCGCCTTGGGCGGGCGCGGACGGTCCGTCGGCAGTGGCAACGGCTGTGCGATCCCGGCGAGTTCGGCGCGCCAGTAGGAACTCTGCGCCGCCATCAGGCTGTCCGGATCGGACTCGTCGCCGAGCAGTTCGCGCTGCCACAGCGTGTAGTCGAGGTACTGGACCGGCAGGTCGGCCCAGTCCGGTGCCACGCCGTCGAGCCGGGCCTCGTAGGCCGTGGCCAGGTCACGGGCCAGCGGCGCCATGGACGAACCGTCGGTGGCGATGTGGTGGATCACGAGCACGAGTACGTGTTCGTCCGGCGCGGACCGCAGCAGGCACGCCACCACCGGAATCTGGCGTGCCAGGTCGAACCGGTGGTTGGCGGCCGCCACGATGGCGTCGTCGACGTCCTCGGGCAGCACGTCGACGACGGGCACGTCGACGCGGACCCCGGACGCGGGCAGCACCCGCTGGTGGGGAACGCCGTGGGCGTCCTCGACGAAGATCGTGCGCAGGCTCTCGTGGCGTACGACCACGTCCCGCACCGCGGCCCGCAACGCGGCGGGTACCAGCTCGCCGGTCAGCCGCAGCGGGAACGGCGCGTTGTAGGTGGCCGACGGTCCTTCGAACCGGTCGATGAACCACAGCCGCCGCTGGGCGAACGACAGCGGCGCTCGCTCGGGCCGGCTGGCGGCCCGGCGCAGGGCGGGCCGGACCCGGGTGTCCGCCGAGAGGTGGCCGGCCAGCTCGGCGACCGTGGTGGCCTGGAAGACCGTGGAGATCGGGATCTCCACGTCGAAGGCGGTACGGATCCGGCTGACCAGCCGGGTGGCCAGCAGCGAGTGGCCGCCGAGCCGGAAGAAGTCGTCGTCGATGCCCACCCGGTCGAGACCGAGCACGTCCGCGAACAGTGCGCAGAGGAGCTGCTCGCGCGGGGTGCGGGGACCGCGGCCCGACGCCTCACCCGCCTGGTCGGGCACGGGCAGGGCCCTGCGGTCGACCTTGCCGTTGGCGGTCAGCGGAATCTCTCCGACCGCGATCAGGGTGGCCGGCACCATGTACTCGGGCAGCTGGGCCCGCAGGTGGTCGTGTACCTCGGCGACGAGCGCACCGATCCGACGTGCCCTCGCCGGGTTGTTGGCCAGGGTCGGGCGGCCGGCGGGGACGAACCCGCCGGCCAGGGCGCGCCCACGGGCGATGTCCCGGGGGACCAGGACCGCGTCGAAGCACTCCGGTGCCGCGGCCGGGACCAGCGCCACGCCCAGGTCGTGCTCGGTCGCCCACTGCGCGAGGTGCTCGGGATCGACCGCCGCTCCCCCGGCCAGGCCCGACGCTTCGACGTCCCCGGTGAGCCGGGCGTTCGGGATGCCGCTGATCCGCAGCGGACCCCCGTCGTACTGGCGGGCGAGCTCGTCGATCCGGTCCACTTGGTGGCCCCACCGCAGCACCGGCGCGGCGCCGAGGTCGACCACGTCGTCAGCGGCCTTGTGCAGGGTGACCTCGAAGCGGTGCCGGGTCAGCTCGTTGTGCGCCGGCCCGCGCTTGAGCCGGATGTCGGCGACCGCGCCGTGCCGGGTGGCCCACGTGTGGAACCACTCCGGGTCCAGCACCAGCTCCTCGTCCAGCAACACCGCGCGCGCGACGGCCGCGCGGCGGGCGGTGAGCGGCTCTTCGGGATGGCGGGCGTACCGCACACCGGCGTGGAACAGCGACAGCGACGCCGCTGACCGGACGTCCCCCACGATGATCCGCCCGCCGGGGGCGAGCAGGTCCACCGCGTGGGTGAGGACGGCATCGAGGTAGCCGGCATCCGGAAAGTACTGGACGACCGAGTTCACCACGATCGTGTCGAAGTGGTGGGCCGGCATCTCGCCGAGCTGGTCGGCGGCTGCCGCGCGCAGCCGCACCCGGTCGGCGAAGCCCAGGCGCCCGACCTGCTCGGTCAGCCGGTCGATGACGGGCGCCGAGAGGTCGGTACCCCAGAACTCGTCGACCTCCGGCAGCAGCTGGGACATCAGCAGGCCGGAACCGACACCGATCTCCAGCACCCGCCGCGGCGACCAGGCCAGGATCTGATCCACCGCGGCCGCCCGCCACTCCCTCATCTGCGGCAACGGGATGGGCGCCCCGTCGTAGCTGGAGTTCCACCCGTTGAAGTCCTCACCCCAGACGACGTCCGTGTCCGCGTAGAGGTCGTCGTAGAGCTGCTGCCACTCGTCGACCTGTTCGACGGCACCGGCCGCGTCGCCGTCGGCGTCCCCGGGAACCAGGTAGCCGACCAGGCGCCGGTCACCGCCCGCATCCCCGCTCCAGACCACGACGGCCTGGGCGACCTCGCCGTGGGCGAGCATCGCCGCTTCGACCTCGCCGGGCTCGATCCGGAACCCGCGGATCTTGACCTGCGCGTCCACCCGGCCCCGGAACACCAGCTCTCCGCCGGAGCCCCGGGTCACGATGTCGCCGGTCCGGTACATCCGGCCGCCAGCGGGCCCGAACGGGCAGGTCACAAACCGTTCGGCGGTCAGGCCGGGGCGGTGTGCATACCCGCGGGCCAGCCCGGTGCCGCCGATGTACAGCTCGCCCGGCACCCCCGGCAGCACCGGGCGCAGCGCGGCGTCCAGCACGTGGACGTGCATCCCGTCCATCGGTGCGCCAATGGGCACCGGGTCGCGGACGTCGCCCAGCGAACGCATCGGGTGGCAGGTGGCGAACGTGGTCGTCTCGGTGGGGCCGTAACCGTCCACGACGGTCAAACCGGGGCAGGCCCGCATGACCCGCTCGATCGCGGCGGGCTGCACCACGTCACCACCGGTCCAGACCTCGCGGACGCCCGTGAGGCAGGCCGGGTACTCCTCCGCGACGACGCTGAACAGTCCGGCGGTCAACCACAGCGCGGTCACCTCGTGCTCGGCCACCAGCGCCGCCAGCACTGCGGTGTCCAACCGGCCGGGGGGTGCCACCACGACCCGCCCGCCACCCAGCAGCGGGGCCCACAGCTCGTAGGTCGAGGCGTCGAACGCCTGCGGCGAGTGCACCAGCACCCGTTCGTGGGCACCACCGCGGTAGTGCCGGTCGTCGGCCAGCCCGACGACCGCCCGGTGCGGCACGGCGACGCCCTTGGGGACACCGCTCGACCCGGACGTGTACATCACGTACGCCTGCTGGTCCGCGTGGTACTCCTGCGTGGGCAACGGCGCGGCCAGCGCAATCCGCTGCGCCGCGGCGGGTTCGTCCAGCAGCAGCGTGGGACGGTCCCCCTCGGTGAAGAGCCCGGCGAACTCGGCCACCGTGACCACGAGCGCGGGCCGGGCGTCGCGCAGCATGAAGGCCAGGCGGTCGGCCGGGTAGTCGGGATCCACCGGAAGGTACGCGCCACCTGCCTTGAGCACGGCCAGCAGGGCCACGACGAGGTCGGGCGACCGCGGTAGCGCGACCCCGACCACTGTCTCGCGGTCCACGCCCTGCGCGGCGAGAACCGCCGCGAGCCGATCGGACCGAGCGTCCAGTTCTCCGTAGCTCAGCGCGGTGTCACCGAAAACGACGGCGACGGCGTCCGGGGTCGCCATGGCCTGCGCGGTGAACCGCTCCGGGATCGACTGCCCCGCGTCGGCGTCGGCGTCGGCGGTGTCGGTGACCTCGCCGGTCACGTGGCCGTACTCCGCGGTCCCGGGTAGGTCGACCTGGCCCACCAGGGTGTCCGGGTCGGCCACGAGCTGCCCGAGTACCCGCGACACGAGGGCCGCGAAGGTCTCCACGGTCCGGCGGTCGAACACGTCGTGCTGGTATTGCAGGCCAACGCGCAACCTCGGGTCACCGAACGCCATCACCACGAGCGGGTAGTGGGCACCGCTGAGCGGGCTGACCCCGGTGACCCGGATGCCCGCGGCGTCGTTGGCCTCGGCAAGGGCGACTGCGTCGATCGGGTACGACTCGTAGCCGACCAGGGTGTCGAACAGCACGTTCAGTCCGGTCGCCTGGTGGATGTCGAGCAGCCCGTGGTGCTGGTACGCCAGCAGCGCGCCCTGGCGGCGCTGTAGCTCGGTCAGCAGCCCGCGCAGGGTCTGCGCCGGGTGGCATTCGACCCGCACCGGCAGTGTGTTGATGAACAGCCCGATCGTCGAGTCCATGCCGGCCACCTCGGGGGTCCGGCCGGACACCGCGGCGCCGAAGACCACGTCGGAGCGCCCGGTCAGGTAGGCGAGCACCAGGGCCCAGGCACCCTGCACCACGGTGTTCATCGTCAGGCCGAGTTCGCTCGCCAGTCGTTCGAGAGCCTGCGCCCGGTCCGCGCTGAGCGGGACGTCGACCTGGCCGATGCCCGAGGTGGCGGGCCCGTCGGCCGGCTGGGAGACGAGCAGGGTCGGTTCCTCGATGCCGGCCAGTTCCCGTGCCCAGGCCGCCGCCCCGGCCTCGTGGTCCTGCGTGACCAGCCACCGCAGGAAGTCGCGGTAGCCACGCACCCGTGGCAGCCCCGAGCCGTCCCCGCCGGACGCGTAGAGGTGGAGCAGATCCTGCATCAGCAGCGGCACGGACCAGCCGTCGAAGAGCACGTGGTGCGCGGTGAGCACCAGCTCGGACCGGTCCGGGCCGATGGTGACCAGGGTGAGCCGCAGCAGCGGAGCCGCCGCGAGGTCGAAGTGCGTGGCGTGCTCCTCGTCGAGCAGCGCATCGAGGGTCGTCCGGCGCTCGGGCTCGGGGAGTCCGCTGAGGTCGACGTGCCGCCACGGCAGGTCGACCCGGTCCGGCACGACCTGCACCCGGTCCCCTTCCGCGTTGCGGGCGAACGCAACCCGCAGGTTGGGGTACCGGTCGAGCAGCGCCTGCCCGGCGCGACGCATCCGGGTGGGGTCGACGGGGCCATCGAGATGGAACACCAGCCGCATCTGGTACGCGTCGAAGCCGGCGCCCGCGAGCTGCGCGTGGAACAGCAGGCCGGACTGCATCGGCGTCAACGGCCAGACATCGCGCAGCCCCGGATAGCTCCGTTCCCAGGCGGTGATCTCGTGCTGGCTCGCCGAAACCAGCGACAGGTCCGATGGCGTCAGCCCACCGGCGTCGGGCTCGGTCGCGTGCCGCACGAGGCCGTGCAGGGCCTGCTCCCACAGCCTGGCCAGCTCATCGACATCGTCGCCGGTGAGGATCTTCGACGCGTAGTCGAAGCGCGCCAGCAGTGCCGGGCCTTCGGCGGTGTCGGTGACCAGCGCGTGCACGTCGAGCACCGAGAGCGCGGGCATGGCGGGATCGGGCACCGCGACCAGGTCCGTGGTGCCGTCGGCCTGCCGCCAGCCGAGGTCACGCAGGTCCTGGGGCATGTCGGTGGCCGAGTAGCGGCCCAGGTAGTTGAACCCGGCCTGGGGCGACGGGTAGCGCCGCAGGACCGACTCGGTGTCCGGGTTCAGGTACCGCAGCAGTCCGTACCCGATCCCCCGGTCCGGCACGGCACGGAGCTGCTCCTTCACCGTCCGAACCGCTTCCCCCGCCTGCTGGGCACCGGCGAACGCGCCGCGGAGGTCGATGTGGCCGAGGTCGAGCCGGACCGGGTGCATCGCGGTGAACCAGCCGACCGTGCGGGACAGGTCGGCGCCCGGGACGATCTGCTCCTCGCGGCCGTGCCCCTCGACGTTCACCAGCAACGAGGAGTCCGCCGAGTCGCCGCGGCCGCGACGCCACTGGGCCACCGCAATCGCCAGCGCGGTGAGCAGACCGTCCTGGACGTCACCGTGGTAGGCGGTGGGCAGCGTGGTCAACAGGTGTTCGGTGACCGAAGCGGGCACCCGCTGCCACACGTGGCCAACGGTCGCCATCACGTCGACCGCCGGGTCCAGCGGGCGGGAGCCGAGGGTGGTGTCCCGCGCCCCGAGGATCGCGCGCCACTTCGGCAGCTCAGCGACTCGCTGCGGGGAGTTGGCCTCCGTCACCAACGCGTGTGCCCATCTGCGCATCGAGGTGGCGACGGGCGGCAACGAGACCGTGTCGCCGTCTGCCACCTGCTTCCACGCGACGGCCAGGTCTGGCAGCAGGACACGCCAGGACACGCCATCGACGACGAGGTGGTGCAACACGATCAGCAACCGTCCCGCCCCCTCCGACGGGGCGAACCAGACGAACCGGGCCACGCACCCGTCCGCCGGGTCGAGCCTGCCGGTGGCGGCGTCCAGTTCCGCGACCGCGCGGTCGTGCCACTCCTGGCCCCAGGGGCCCTCCCAGTCGACCTTGCTGACCAGGGGCGCCACGTCGACCTCGCCCGGGGCGGTGACCACGAGGCCGTCCGGCACCAGCCGCGACCGCAGCGCGTCGTGGTGGTCGACGACCGCGGTCAGCGTGGCCAACAGTCCGTCCCGGTGGATACCGGCCGGCAGCTCGACGACCATCGACATGGCGAACCGGTTCACGTCGCCGCCGAGGTGCAGCACGTGCCTCGCCACCGGCGGCAGCGGCAGCCGGCCGGTGCCGCCGCCCTCGAGCTCGGCCAGCACGGACCTGTTCTCGATCACCGCGCCCGCCGCCCTCGCCGCGAGTTCCTCCGCCGTCCGGCACTCGAAGACGTCCCTCGGCGTGATCTCCAGGCCGAGTCCCTTGGCGCGGGACACGATCTGGATCGAGCGGATGCTGTCCCCGCCGAGGGCGAAGAAGTCGTCGTCGACGCCGACCCGTTCGAGCCCGAGCACCTCGGCGTAGAGGCCGGTGAGGATTTCCTCGCCGGGCGTGCGCGCAGCGCGGTACTCCCCCGTGCCGAACTCGGGTTCCGGCAGCGCCGCCCGGTCGAGCTTGCCGTTCGGAGCCAGCGGAAGACGATTCAGCAGGACGAAGACCGACGGGACCATGAACTCGGGCAACCGCTCGGCGGCAAACCGGCGCAGGTCCCGCGCGGAGAGCGTGGCCGTCAGGTCCACGTTCAGGTCGCCGAGGCTGTCCACGTCGCCGAACCCCTGGTCGCCGGCGGCGACCGGGACGACGTAGCCGACGAGGTGCTTGCCCGACTCACCCTCGTAGGGCGTGACCACGGCCTGCGCCACCCCCGGGTGTGTGGTGAGCGTGGCCTCGACCTCGCCGGTCTCGATGCGCACGCCGCGGATCTTGACCTGGGCGTCGTCGCGGCCGACGTACTCGTGGACACCGTCGTGGCCGGCCCGGACGAGGTCGCCGGTCCGGTACATCCGCGCACCGGCCGGGCCGAACGGGTCGGCGACGAACCGGGAGGCGGTCAGGCCACCGCGGCCGTGGTAGCCGCGGCCGATGAGACCCGCGACGTAGAGCTCACCGACGACGCCGGGGGGCACCGGCCGGAGACCCGGGCCGAGGACGTAGCACCGCATGTTGCCCAGCGGTGACCCGATGGGGACGGCGGGTCGCTCGCCCGGCTCACCGGTCGCGGTGAACGTCGTGGCGTAGAAGCTCTCGGTCTGCCCGTACGCGTTGACCACCCGCGCCCCCGGCGCCGCGGCGCGAACCCGTCGCACCAGGGAGGTCGGCAGCGCCTCGCCGGCCAACACGATGGTCGCCGCGTCGATGCCGTCGGTCACCTGGTCGAGGACCTCCGCGAGGACCGACGGCACGGTGCTGATGACGTCGCCGGACCAGCCGCCGCGCTCCCCGATGACGAGTCCGTCGCGCACGATCTCGACGCAGCCGCCGACGGAGAGCGGGGTGATGATCTCGAACACTGACACGTCGAAGTTGACCGACGTCGCGGCGAGTACGCGCGACCCCGTGCGCACACCGATGACGTCCGCGAGCCCTCGGACACCGTTGATCACCCCGGCGTGCGTGATCACCACGCCCTTGGGCGCGCCGGTCGACCCGGACGTGAACATGACGTACGCGGCGTTGTCCGGGCCGGCCGAGTCGATCGGACCGTCGTCCGCGGTGTCGACGTCCCGGTCGAGCAGCATCACCGACACGTCCGCCGCGGGCAGCACCGACGCGGTCGCGCTGTCGGTGAGAACCAGCCGCGGCCGTGCCTCGGCGAGCACCGCGCCGAGTCGCCTGCTCGGATACTGCGGGTCGATGGGCACGTAGGCGGCACCTGACTTGAGGATGCCGAGCATGCCGACCACGAGGTCGGCCGTCCGGGGCAGCGCGATGCCCACCAGGTCCTCCGGCCCGATGCCTCGGCCGGCCAACGCGTTCGCCACCTGGTTCGCGCGTGTGCGCAGCTCGCCGTAGGTGAGCGACACGCCCTCGCTGATCACGGCCACCGCGTGGGGATCAGCGTCGGCCTGCGCGTCGACGAGGCCGGGGACGGTGAGTGCGGGGACGGGGGACGTGGTGCCCGCGAACCGCTCGAGCAGCCGGCCGCGCTCGGCAGCGGTCAGGGTGTCCGCGAGGGCCACCGGCAGGTCCGGATCCTGGGTCAGCTGCTGAACCAGGCGCAGGTACCGCGTCACGATGCCGGCCGCGGTCGCACGGTCGAACAGGTCGGTGGCGTACTCGAGATAGCAGCGCAGGCCCCCGGTTTCCGGGTCGGGGAAGAGGTTGAACTCCAGGTCGAACTTGGCCGTCCGGGTTTCGAGCACTTCCAGCCGCGCGGTCAGGTCCGGCAGCTCGATGTCGATCTTGAAGTCGTCCTCCCAGGTGAACATCACCTGGAACAGCGGGTGATACGCGGTGGACCGCTCCGGATCGACCAGCTCGACCAGGCGCTCGAACGGGGCGTCCTGGTTGTCGTACGCGCTGAGGGCCTTGTCCTTCACCAGCTCCAGCAACTGGCCGAACGACGGGCCGCCGGACAGGTCGGCCCGCAGCACCCAGGTGTTGACGAAGAACCCGACCAGGTCGGCGAGCTGGTCGTCGGTGCGCCCGGCGATCGTCGACCCGATGGCAACGTCGGTGCCCGCGCCGAGGTGCTGGAGCAGGGCCACCAGGCCGGCCTGCATCACCATGGGCAGGGTCACCCCGTGCGCCCGGGCCAGTGCTTCGACTGCCGCCAGTTCGGTGCGGCTCAGCGAGCCGTCGACCAGGTCACCGCGGTGGCTGGGTACCGGCGGCCGCGGCTGGTCGAGCGGGAGCCTGGTCGGCTGGGGAATACCGGCCAGTTCCTGGCGCCAGTACTCGGCCTGTCGCGACAGGAGGCTGTCCGGGTCCGTCTCGTCGCCCAGCATCTCCCGTTGCCACAGGGTGTAGTCGACGTACTGGACGGGAAGTTCCGGCCAGTCCGGCGCTTCGGTCCGGACCCGCGCGGTGTAGGCGGCGGCCAGGTCGCGGGCCAGCGGCGCCATCGACTCGCCGTCGCTGGCGATGTGGTGGATCAACAGCACCAGCACGTGCAGGTCCGAGCGGACGCGGAACAACGTCGCCCGCAGCGGGAGGTCCACCGCGATGTCCAGTTCCTGCTCGGCGGCTGACGAGACCGCCGCCTCCAGATCCGGTTCGGCCACGTCGACAACGGGCAGGTCCACAACCGCCCGGTCAACGGGAAGTACTTCCTGGCACGGCACGCCGGCGTCGTCCGTCACGATCAGGGTGCGCAGACTCTCGTGCCTGGCGACGACGTCGTGCAGGGCGGCACGCAGCGCCGGGGCGTCGAGACGTCCCGCCAGGTTCAGTCGAAACGGCACGTTGTAGGTCGCCGACGGGCCCTCGAACGTGTCGACGAACCACAACCGGCGCTGGGCGAACGACAATGGAATCACGACTGGTCACTCCTGTTCATCCGGCGCAGACCTGGCCTGGTGGACTCGTTGGCTTCCTTGACCGCGCGCGCCAGGTCGACGATGGCGGAGGACTGGAAAATGGTCCGGATCGAGATGGTGACGCCGAGCTCCTTGCGGATACGGCTGCTGAGCCGGGTCGCCAGCAGCGACGTCCCGCCCAGTTCGAAGAAGTCGTCGTCGATGTCGACGTCATCGACCTCGAGTACCTCCGCGAACAACGCGCACAGTGCTTCCTCGTGCCGGTCGCGCGGCTCGCGGTGGACGCGCTCCGCCCGTTCCGCCGAGGACAGCGCGGACACGTCGACCCTGCCGTTCGGCAGGCGAGGGATGTACGTCAGCAGGACGACGGCATCCGGGACCATGCAGCGCGGCAACCGATCGGCGGCGAACTCAGCCAGTTCGCCGGTGTCCACACCGGCACCCACCACATATGCGATCACGTGCGGAAGACCGTTTTCGATCCCCGTCACCACGGCGACCTCAGCCACCTCGGGGTGCTCGGCCAGCGCCGATTCGACCACGGGCAGGCTGATCCGCACGCCGCGCACCGTCACCTGTCCGTCGGTACGGCCAACGCGCTCCAGACCGCCGTTCCGCCCGCGACGCACCAGCTCGCCGGTGCGGAACATGCGAGACGCACCCGGACGGAACGGATCCGGGACGAACCACACCGCGGTTGTCGCGGGCCGGCCGTGATAGCCGAGTCCGAGCGCCGGGCCGGCGACGTACAGTTCGCCGACAGCCCCGGGTGGCGCAGGTTGGAGGGTGCTGTCAAGCACGTAGAGCCTCACGCCCGGTAACGGTGGGCCCGGCGAGACGTCATCGGACACCTGCTCATCGGAATCCAGCGAGGGTGTGTTCGTGCAGCCGGTCTCGCTCGCGGCGTACGCGGCTGCGCTTTTCGTCAGATCACCCTGCACGCCGGGCTCGGCGGCGATCTCGACGCCGCCGCCGGCGCACACCGCGCCGAGCACGTCGGCCAGCCACAGGCCGAAGTCGCCGGTGAAGCCGGTGAGCAGGCCCGCTTCCGTCGCGGCCTGCTCGATGCGTGCGGCGAGACCCTCATGGCTGACCGCAACGGTCCGGCGGCCGTCCGGATATCCCCAAGTCGGCAGCAGCGCGGCGACCCGCCCCGGGTGTACCGGTTTCGGTTCACCTGCTCCGGCCGCCGGCGCGGGCAGGTCGGCGAGCACCATGTCCCCGTCGTCGTCCGCGGCCACCAGGCAGCCGCCCGCGCGCAGCACCGCCACCAGTGCGATCACGACATCCAGCGAGGGCGACAGTCGAAGCGACACCGTGGTTTCCGGTACAACACCACGGTCGGTCAACGCCCGCGCCACCGCCGTGGCCCTGTGGTCGAGCTCCCGGTAGGTGAGCGAGTCCTCGGCGCACCGCACCGCGACGGCGTCCGGTGTCCGCGCCGCCCGGGCGGCGAGCAGCGCGGAGACCGTCTTCCCGACGGGTGCGGGATCCTCGGCGACCGGGATCGTCCGCTCGGCCGCGAAGAGGGCGTCCACCGCACCGGAGCGCATCACCGGGTTTTCCGCGATCTGGCGCAGGATCTGGGCGAACCTGGCTGCGATGTCGGCCGCCGCCGCCCGGTCGAACACGTCCCGCCGGTACTGCACGCAGGGCCGCAACGGACTGTCGGGCTCGGCGAACACCATGAGGGCCAACGGGTAGTGGCTCACCGTGAAGGAGCGGATTCCCACCACCTGCAACCCGGCCACATGGCCCGCGGCGGCGATGCCGGTCCGGTCGAGCGGGAACGACTGGAATCCGACCACCGTGTCGAACAACGCTGTCAGGCCGGACGCCTGGTGCAGCTCGCTGAGTCCATGGTGGTGGTGATCGAGCAACGTGGCCTGCCTGCGTTGCAGGTCGGTGACCAGTTCGGCGAGCGTGCGGGCGGGATCGCAGTCCAGGCGGACCGGCACCGTGTTGAGCAGCATGCCCACGATCGCGTCCACGCCGGGCACCACGGGCGGGCGTCCGGAGACGACGGCTCCGAACAGGACGTCCCGCCGGCCGGTCATTTTGGACAGCAGGAGCGCCCACGCCGTCTGGACGAGGGTGTTCACCGTTACCCCGAGCCGCGCGGCACACGTGGTGACCGCCTCGGTCTCCGCCCCGGAGAGCGTCACGTCCACCTGGCCGATGCCCTCGCCGCCGTCGGTCCGGCGTCCGCCGCCGACCAGCGTCGGCTCGTCGACCCCGTCGAGTTCACGCGCCCATGCGGCTCCCGACTCGTTCGGGTCCTGCTCGGCACGCCACTTGAGGAAGTCCCGTTGGCTGCGTGCCCTGGGCAGTCCCGCGGAGCCTGAACCGTAGTGCAGCAGCAACTCCCGCACGATCAGCGGAATCGACCAGCCGTCGACGACCGCGTGGTGTGCGGTGAGCACGAGGTCCGCCACCTCGGGTCCGCTGTGGACGAATGTCATCCGCAGCATCGGCGGCACCACGGGGTCGAAGTGTTCCCGGAGGTCGTCGGCGAGGAGCCGCTCGAACGCGGTCATGCGCGCGGCCTCGTCCATGTCGCCGAGGTCGACCACGCGCCACGGCAGCTCGGCGTCGGCGAGGATGAGCTGGACCATCTCCCCGCGACCGTCGGGGGCGAACACCGACCGCAGGCCCGCGTGGCGTGCCAGCAGTCGCTGCCCGGCCGCGCGCATCCGCGCGGGATCGATCGGCCCCAACAGCCTGAGCACGTACTGCACCTGGTAGGCGTCGAAGCCCGAGTCGACCACCATGCTGTGGAACAGCAGGCCCGACTGCAACGGCGTCAACGGCCAGACGTCCATCAGGTTCGGGTGCCGCTCGGCCCACCCGTCCAGGTCGGCCTGGGTGACCGACACCAGCGGTACGTCCGAGGGCACCAGCCCACAGATGCCCGGGGTGGCCGCGTGGCGAGCCAGTCCCGCCAGCGCGGTACGCCACAAGTCCGCGACTTCCTCCACCTCATGGCGGGCCAGCACGCCCGAGGGGGCGGTGAACATCGCGCGCAGTTGCGGACCCTGCTCCGTGTCGACGAGGCTCGCGTTGATGTCCAGCTCGGCCGGCGCGGGCATCCTCGGGTCCTGACCGGCGTCCAGCTGCGCGAGCTGGGGCACGTCGACCCGGCTCCAGTCACCGGCGTCCGCCGGGGCGAAGCGACCGAGGTAGTTGAAACCCACCTGCGCCATCGGATACTCGTCGAGCACCGCCGCGGTGTCGCCGTTGAGGTGGCGCAGCAGCCCGTACCCGATGCCCTTGTCGGGGACTGCCCGCAGGCGCTCCTTGGCCAGCATGACGGCCCGGCCCGCGGCCGGGCCCCCGGCGAGCGCGTCGGTGACGTCGATGCCGGCGAGATCAAGACGAATCGGGTACACGGTGGTGAACCACCCCACCGTCCGCGACAGGTCGGCTCCCGGTGCCGCCCCCTCCTCCCGGCCGTGTCCCTCCAGCCGGATCAGCACGGACGATTCGGCATCCCCCTTGGCTCGACGTCGCGCGATGAGCGCCAGTGCCAGCGCGGCGAGCAGGCCGTCCATCACTTCACCGCGGAACACCGACGGCACCGTGGTCAGCAGCGCCTCGGTGACCAGGACCGGTACTGTCACCGGGATGTCGACCACGGTGCCGACCACATCGGCCGACGGGTCCAGCCGACGCGTGCCGAGCAGCGGGTCCGGTCCGGCCAGGATCGACCGCCACAGCGGCAGTTCGGCCAACCGTCGCGGATGACGCGCCTCGTCGGCCAACGCGTGTGCCCATCTGCGCATCGAGGTACGCACCTCGGGCAACTCCGGTTTCTGTCCCCTGCGGACAGCGGCCCACGCACTGGCGAGGTCTGCCTGGAGGATGCGCCAGGACACACCGTCGACAACATGGTGGTGCAGAACCACGAGCAGCTTGCCCGGCCGGCCGTCGAACCATACGAAGCGGGCGACGGCCCCCGAGGAGGGGTCCAGGCTCGCGGCTGCCCTGTCCAGCTCCCGCGCCAGTGTCCGGTGCCAGGCCGGGTCGGATTCGTCGACGCCGTCGACCCGGTCGATGGCAGCCGAAACCGTACCGGCGGACGCCACCACGATCTCGTCTCCCACCAGACGTGCCCGCAGCATGTCGTGATGGTCCAGCACCGCCAGCAGGGTTGCGGTCAGGCCCGCCTCGTCGATCCCCTCGGGCAGGGACAACACCATTGCTTGCAGGAAGCGGTCGAATCCCGGGCCCCAGCCCCGGATCCACCGCGCGACCGGCAGCAACGGCATCGACCCGGTGCCGCCACCGTCGAGCTCGGCCAGTGCGGTGGCCGGCGGTGCCGCCGGCCGCGTTGCGGCGAACTCGGCCAGGGCGGCCACCGTCCGCAGCTCGAAGATGTCCCGGGCGCTGATCTGCACGCCGCACTCCCGCACGCGCGAGACCACCTGGATCGACTGGATGCTGTCGCCGCCGATCGCGAAGAAGTCGTCGTCGACGCCGACCTCCTCAAGCCCGAGCACCTCGGCGAACCGCTGCGCGAGCGCCGCTTCCGTCTCGTCGCGTGGCGCCTGGTACGCCACCTGCCGCTGCCGAGGCGCCGGCAGTGCCGCGAGATCGGGCTTTCCGTTGGGGGTGAGGGGGATCCGGTCCAGCGGCACGAACGCCGCCGGGATCATCGGGGCGGGCAGCAGCCGTGCCGCGAACGCGCGCAGGTCGCCGGCTGAGAAGGCCGGCAGCAGTGCGAGGGTGCCGTAGGAATCGCTCGACACACCGGTCGACCGCTCCGCTCGCTCCTCCGGTACGACGTACGCGACGAGCTGCTTGCTCGACCGCGTCTCGCGGGCGACGACCACCGCGTCGGCGACGCCGGGGTGCGCGGCGAGAACGGCCGCCACCTCGTGGGTCTCGATTCGTACGCCGTGGATCTTGACCTGGGTGTCGGCCCGGCCATGGAACACGAGCGTGCCATCCGCCGACCAGGCCGCCAGGTCCCCGGTGCGGTACATCCGGGCGCCGGTCGGCCCCGACACGTCCGGGACGAACCGGGCCGCGGTCTCCCTCGGGTTGCCCAGGTAGCCGCGGGCCAGCAGGGGGCCGGACACGTACAGCTCGCCGACCGTGTCCGGCGGGACCGGGCGCAGCGCGGCGTCCAGGACATGGACCTGTGCACCCGTGATGGGGCGGCCGATGGTCGGCATCCGGCCGTCGGCGATCAGCGGGTCGCTCATGGTGGCGCACACGGTGGTCTCGGTCGGCCCGTAGGCGTTGATCATCTTCCGGCCGCCGGCCCAGGTTTCGACGAGGGTCGGCGTGGTCGCGTCCCCGGCGACCACCAGGCACTCGACGGCGGGCATCGCCCCGGCCGCAAGGGTGGCCAGCACGGGCGGCGGCAGCGTCACGTGGGTGACCTGGCGGGTCGCCAGGGTCTCGGCCAGCGGGCGGCCGGGAGCGAGATCCGCGTCGTCCGCCAGCACCAGCGTCGCGCCGGAGAGCAGGGCCATGCACAGCTCCCACACCGAGGCGTCGAACCCCGGGGAGGCGAACTGGAGCACCCGGCTGCCCTGGGCGACGCCGAGTTGGCCGGCGTGGGCGGCGGCCAACCCGGCGAGTCCACTGTGGGTGACCACCACGCCTTTCGGCCGACCGGTCGAACCCGAGGTGTAGATGACGTAGGCGCTTTGCGTCGGCCGTGGGAACCCCGGCACCGGGACGTCCCCGCCGAGCTCGTCGAGGCTGAGGATCGGCACCGCCACCTCGGGCAGCTCCGTGTTGGCGGACCGGTCCGCCACCACGAGTGTGCAGCCCGACCCATTGGCCATGTATGCGAGGCGCTCGGCCGGGTGTGCGGTGTCCAGCGGGAGGTATGCCGCGCCCGCGCGGAACACCCCGAGCAGCGCGGTCACCCAGTCCACCGACCTGCGCAGGGCAACCGCGACAACGGATTCGGCCCGCACTCCGGCCGCGAGCAGCCCACGCGCTACCTGTTGGGCTCGTTCGTCCAGCTCCCGGTAGGTCAACGACGCGCTGCCGGACTCCACGGCCACCGCGTCAGGCGACGCCGTCACCCAGTGGTCGAACAATTCCGGAAAAGATCGTGCGCCACCGTCAGCATTGGCGCCCAGTTGTCCCACGTTCCCTCCCCCCACGGTGCCTCCCTCAACGATGCAGTGCGGGAATCTCCACGGATTCCCGGTTGACGCCCTGGCGGAGTAGTGAACTCAAACCGTGCAAGTTGACCGCCGAACCCGCTTTACCTAGCGTATGAAAACGACCGCTCAGGCTGTCAAGGAATGCACACCAACGTCCGCCGGTTAGCCAGCGGTTGGCCCCGAAAAGCTTGCCGGGTGTCCTGTTGCCAGGACACCCGGCGGTACGCTTCCCTCATGAATCTGCGGGCGGCACACGCGACCGGGATTACCAGTGCACATCGGGTCGCACTTTCGTCCGCCCATTCTGGCCGTACCACACCTCACCGACCACAGGAGTAATGGAATGGCAGTGACGAAGCACCGTTCGGGCACGTCGGTGATTACCGACATATTCCCGAAGGGGCAGGCCGAGTTCATCCACGGCGACACAATGACGGTCGCCCTCTGGAAGTTCGACCAGGACGGCGGCGTGCCGTCCCACCAGCACCCGCACGAGCAGATCACGCATTGCCTCGAGGGCACGTTGGCGGTGACGGTCGACAGCGAGGTCATCGTGCTCGAGGCGGGCGACTCCGTGGTCATCCCCGGTGGTGTCGAGCACGAGGCACATGCGCGGACCGCCGCCCGGGGATTCGATGTCTTCCACCCGGTACGCGAGGATTACCGACTCTGAAGTGAAGGGAATAGTCGTGTCCAGCAATGATCGCCAGCTACAGGTACACACATTGGGACCGGCCGGGACAAACTGCGAAGCGGCCGCACACTACTACCTCGAACAGCACCACCACAAGCAAGGCCGCGTTTTACTCTACGGCACCCTCGAAAACGCGGTCGATGGCGTGATGACGAACCCGGCCGACAGCGTACTGCTCGGCTGTGTCGTCTACCCGAAGCTGAACGAGATCGTCTTCCGGAACCTCAAGTCGATGTCGTTGCACGAATGTTTCATGATGCCGACCCATCGAATGGTGCTCGCCGCGCGCGACCGTAGTCGGATTCGGACAGTGGTGAGCCACCCCGCGCCGGTCGACCTCATCGAGGACCTCGGCTACGACATCCGGCTCGTGACGAGCAACGCCACGGCAGCGCTGGAGTGCTCCACCGGTGGAGCGGACGCCTGCATCACGACCAGTGTCGCCGCCGAGGCGAACAACCTCGAGGTTATCGAGGACTTCGGCCCGGTGCAGATGGGCTTCAGCATCCACGTACCGCACGGGACCACGCTGTGACGGCGGACACCGACGTCCAGCGGGCAGGCACCAGGGCACCGCTCGACGATACGTACAGCCTGGTTGCGAAAACGGTGCATGAGCACGGCATCTCCACCCCCACGATCGCGGACGTGCTCGACGCGTTGGGAATCACCAACCGCGTGCTGGACTCGCGGCTGCACCGCGTATCAGGGGATGACCGGATGTTCTTCGGCGCCGCGTACACGGTCAGCTGGGTGGCGGTGCGCAAGGGGCCGAGCATCGTCGTCGCCTCGCCGAGCACATGGCAGGAGGTCCGTGACTTCCTGGTGCCCCAGGTCCTCGACGGGCGAGGAATGGTCTACGTCGCGGGCTCCGGGCCGCTGGTCACCGACGCCGCGCTCGCGGGCGGACTGTCCACGACCTATCTGCTCGAACAGCTGCGGTTCGAGGGGATCGTGCTGGGCGGCGCCATCCGCGACCGGGACGTCGTCGAGCAGAGCACCGGTTCGGTCGTCGCGAGCAACTTCGTCCCGACCGACACCCAGGGTGCGTACCGCGTCGAGGCGGTCGGCAGCACATGCCTGATCAACCACGTGCTGGTGCACACGGGCGACTGGGTTTTCTCCGACGGCAACGGCACGGTGGTGGTGCCGGCGGCACGGCTGCACGAGGTGCTGGCCGCGGCCACGGCCACCGGACGCACCGAACAAGACGTCCTGCGGCGTATCCGGGCCGGCGAGCGACTGCCGGCCATCATCGACGAGGTCGGCACCATCTAGCCCCGACACCCAAGAAGGAGGCCGCAATGCGTGCGGTCGCGGTATACCGGCATGGCGGTCCCGAGGTGCTGACACCGACCGAGTGGGCCACGCCGGTCGCCGGTCCCGGCGACGTGCTCATCGACGTCGCCGCCATCGGCGTCAACTATCACGAATCCTACGAGCGAAGCGGGCTCTATCCGCGCGAGCTGCCCTACGTCCCCGGCCATGAGCTGGCGGGCACCGTGGCCGCTGTGGGGGCCGACGTCACCGGCCTCGCGGTCGGTGACCTGGTGGCCTCGGCTGACGTGCCGGTGCCCGGCGCCTACGCCGAACAGGTGGCACTGCCCGCCGACCGCGTCATCCGGGTGCCCGAGGGGGTGAGCGCCGAACTGGCCGCAGCGGTGCTGCTACAGGGGCTTACGGTCCACATGCTCACCCAGGACAGCTATCCCGTACGTCCGGATGAGACGGCCCTGGTGCACGCCGCGGCCGGCGGTGTCGGGCTGCTGCTCACCCAGGTGCTGCGGTCGCTCGGCGTCCGCGTCATCGGCACCGTGTCCACCGCGGCGAAGGAGGAGGCGGCGCGGCAGGCGGGGGCGCACGAGGTCATCCGCTACACGGAGGTCGATTTCGCCGCCGAGGTCAAGAGCCTCACCGACGGCGGTGGCGTGGATGTCGTCTACGACGCGGTCGGCAGGACAACCTTCGAGGGAAGCATCGCCTCGCTGCGTCCACGGGGCACTTTCGTCCTCTACGGACAGTCCAGCGGCAAGATACCGCCCATCGACCTGAGCACCGGCACCCGCGGCTCGATCAAGCTGACCCGCCCGTACCTACCGGACTTCATCGCGACCCCCGACGAACTACAGGCTCGAGGCGCCGCGGTGTTCTCCTGGATACGCCGGGACAACCTCAATGTCCACATCGGACGACTCTATCCACTGGCCGACGCCGGCACCGCACAGACGGACCTCCAGCAGCGCCGCACCATCGGCAAGCTGCTGCTGACACCCTGACCGAGAACCGTGCACACATCTGACCTAGGCAGCAACACAAGGGGGCACAGCGTGTTGGACTCAGGGACCGGAGCACCTGCGGGACTGGACATCCGACTGTCCACAGGACAAGCGCGTACCGACATCGACAACCTCGACCTCGGCATCATCAGCTTGTTGCGGATGCGTCGTGAGGTGTCCCAGCGCATCCAGCAGGCTCGCGTGCAGGCGAACGGGCCGAAGACCGACTCCGATCGGGAGGCCGACATCGCCCGGGTATACCGGTCCTGCTTCGGGGACAGCGGCGACGAAGTCGCGGCCGCCGTCCTCCGGGTCTGCCGGTCGTGACCGCCTCGACGAACACCGCGCTCAGCGGTGCCAACCCACTGCATGTGCCCGTGGAGCACCAGCAGCCGCACTGGCCCGACCCGGACGAACTGGCGGATGTGGTGCGCACACTGGGCAGCCTGCCCGCGCTGGTGTCACCGAGTGACTGCGACGAGCTCCGGCGGCGCCTGGCCGCGGTGGCCCGAGGTGAGGCGTTCCTGCTCCAGGGCGGCGACTGCGCGGAGCTGTTCGCAGGGCCGCTGATCGAGCCGACGAGGGACAAGCTGCGCTGCCTCGCGGACATGGCCGCGGTGCTGGCCTCCGGGTCCGGCCTGCCGTCGCTCACTGTGGGCAGGCTCGCCGGGCAGTACGCGAAACCGCGCTCGATGGGCACCGAGACCAGGGGCGACCGGGTACTGCCCGTCTACCGGGGCGACGCCGTGAACGACCTGCGCTTCGACGCCGAGGCTCGTACCCCGAACCCACAGCGCCTGCTCGCCGCGTACCGGGCCGCGGACCGCGTCCTGTCCGACATCCGGCGGCTTCGCACCAGGAGCCACGCACTGTTCACCGACCTGGGCGGCGACTTCTTCACCAGCCACGAAGCGTTGCTGTTACCGTACGAGACCGCGCTCACCAGGTCAGACCCGGCTTCCGGGCGGAAGTACGGCCTGTCCGGTCACCTGCTGTGGATCGGCGAGCGGACGCGGCAGCTCAACGGGCCGCACATGGCCTTCGTGGCGAGCGTGCACAACCCGGTAGCGGTCAAGATCGGGCCCACCGCGACCCGCACGGACATCGCGGAACTGATCGAACTGATCGACCCGCACCGGGAGCCGGGCCGACTGACATTCATCACCCGCCTCGGCGCGCATGCCGTGCACGACATGCTGCCCCCGCTCGTGGACGAGGTAGTCACTCGGGGTTCACCGGCGACCTGGGTGTGCGATCCGGTGCACGGCAACACCTTCACCGCCGCGGACGGCATCAAGACTCGTCAGTTCGAGGCGATCTGGGCGGAGGTCCGTGGATTCATCGAGGTCCACCGGGCGCTGGGTACCCACCCAGGCGGTCTGCACCTGGAGTTGACCAGCCGCAACGTGACCGAATGCATGGACAACCACACCCCTGTGCACGAGCGGGATCTCCACCTGCGATACGAGACGGCCTGCGACCCGCGCCTCAACGGCGGCCAGGCGCTGGAACTTGCCCGGTTGGCCGCCCCACTGCTCCGGCCGGGTGCTCAGAGCGTGGACCTGCTCCAGGACGCCGCCACGCTTGGCTGAACACCTCGTACTGTCCAGCGAAAGACGCTGCGCGGGCGGATCGCCCGTGCAGCGTCTTCGTTGGTTCCGGTTCGTCAGCGGCTACGCCCCCAGCAGGACCTGGCCGACAAACCCCGGGACATCGTTGCCTTCTTCGGTCAGGTAGAAGTGACCGCCGGGGAAGATCTCGGTCGTGAACGGCGCCGAGGTGTACTCGCTCCACCCCTCGACGGTTTGCAGCGGGGCCCGCCAGTCGGACTGCCCGACCAGCGCGGTGATCGGGCAGTCCAGTCTGGGCACGGTGGCGACGCGGTGGCGCTCCCAGAGCTGGAAGTCGGCGAGGACCACCGGTACCAGCTCGTCCATGACCTCCTGGTCCGCGCTCACCTCCTCGTCGAATCCGCCGAGGCTGAGCACGGCGGCGTGGAACTCCCGCTCCGGGAGGTCGTGCAGCTTCGGCCCGGCCCAGACCACTTCGGGCGTGGACTGGGCGGACAGGAACAGCCGGGCCGGGCTGGGGCCGCCCTTCAGCTGAAGCATCCTCGCCACCTCGAAGGCCAGCAATGACCCGCAGGAGTGCCCGAAGAAGGAGAACGGACCGGTGAGCGCGGGGCGCAGGTCCGCGACGATCTCCTTCACCAGTTGGCCGACGTCCGTGGCCGGTTCCTCGGCGATCCGGTTCTGCCGGCCCGGCAGCTGCACGGCCGCCAGTTCGATGTCCTCCGGCAACCTGCGCGCCCAGCCCGCATACGCGTTGGCGCCGCCGCCCGCATGGGGGAAGCAGACAATCCGGTGCCGTGCCTCGGGCCGCCGCGCACGCCACAGGTATCGGTTCTCGGGAACCAGACGTCCCTTGAGGCCAGGTCTTTGTGTGCGCACGATGCCCTCCGCGAATGTGGAACCAGCACGATCAGTCAACAGGTGCGGTGTCCGCTGCCGCCTCGTCGCTCAGCGCCGCGATGGTCTGCAAGCGGAACAGGGCCTTGGCCGAGATCGGCACACCCGCCGCCCGAGCCTTGGCAACGACCTTGATCCCGAGGATGGAGTCGCCGCCGAGCTCGTAGAAGTTGTCGGTCACCCCGACGCGGTCGATGTCGAGCACGTCGGCCCAGATGTCGGCGAGCACGCTCTCGTCGTGCGTTCGAGGCGCGACATAGTCCTCGGTGTCGGCAGTACGCTCCGGGGCCGGCAGCGCAGCCCGGTCGACCTTGCCGCTCGGGGTGAGCGGGAACTCGGCGAGCAGCACGACGACCGCGGGCACCATGAACTCCGGGAGTCGGTCCCCGACGAAGTCCCGCAGCGCGGCCGGCTCGGGCCAGCGTCCCGGCCCGGGGCGCACGTAGCCGACGAGGCGTTTGTGCTCACCGTCGTCGCGCGCGATCACCACTGCCACTTCGACGTCCGGGTGTTGCTGGAGCACGAGCTCGATCTCGTTCGGCTCGATCCGGAAGCCGCGGACCTTGACCTGGCGGTCGATCCGGCCGACATACTCCAGCGCGCCCTCCGGCGACCATCGCACCAGGTCACCGGTGCGGTACAGCCGGTCCCCCGGTGCGGTGCCGAAGACGTCGGGCAGGAAGCGTTCCGCGGTAAGACCCGGACGAGCCAGGTACCCTCGCGCGACCCCTGGGCCGCCGATGAACAGCTCGCCGACCACACCCATCGGTACCGGGTTCAGCCGTTCGTCGAGCACGTGAACGCTGGTGTTCACCACCGGACGGCCGATGGGCACCGTGCGGTGCTCGTCGACCCGCTCCACCAGGTGCCAGGTGGAGACGGTGGTCGTCTCGGTGGGCCCGTAGCTGTGGATCAGGCGCTGCGGTGGACCCGCCGTCAGCACCTGCGCCACCCGGTCCGGATTGACTGCCTCACCGCCGAAGAGCAGGTGGCGCAGCGTCCTGAACGCATCGGGCTGCGCGGCGACAACCTGGTTGAACACCGCCGTTGTGAGCACGAGTGTGGTGATGCGATGCCGAGTCAGCGCCCCTATCAGCGCCCTCGGGTCGAGCATCGTGTCCTTGTCGATGACCACCATCCGGGCGCCCGCGGCCAGCGGCGCCCAGATCTCGAAGGTCGCCGCGTCGAACGTCGCATCGGCGCCCTGGGCGACGACGTCATCGGGCCGCAGCGGGATGTAGTCGGCGTCGCAGAGCAGAGCGGTGATCGAACGGTGCTCGATCACTGTCCCCTTTGGCCTGCCGGTCGAGCCCGAGGTGTAGATCAGGTACGCCCCGTCCCGCCCGGAGACGGGGATGGCGGGCGGCGCAGTGGGCTGGGCGGCCAGGTTCTGTCCCTGTTCGTCAATCGAGAGGACGTCGGCGTCGGTCGCCTCACGCACCTTTCCGACCAGCGCGCTTTCCGTCAGGCACACCGACACGTCGGCGTCGGCGAGCATGAAGCTCAGCCGCTCAGCCGGGTACCCGGGGTCCAGCGGCAGGTAGACGCAGCCGGCGCGAAGGACGGCAAGCAGTGCGGTGACCAGCCCCGGGCCGCGCGGCAGGCACACGGCGATGACCTCGCCCCGCCGAACCCCGGCAGACACCAGCAGATGGGCCAGTTGGTTGGCCGTGGCGTCCAACTTCCCATACGTCATCGTCTCCGTGCCGGCGACGACCGCGACCGCGTCGGGCTCCAACCGGGCTCGCGTGCCGACCAACTCGTGCACGCACGGCCATGCCCGCAGGTCCATGTGGTGGACGCCCCACTCGTCGAGCAGTGTGTGCCGCTCCGCCTCGTCCAGCAGGGGAAGGTCGCCCACCGGCCTCGCCGGATCCCGCACGGCGGCGGTCAGCAGCACCACCAAGTGCCGGGCCAGCCGCTGGATGGTGGCCACTTCGAACGATCCCGGGTCGTAGGCGAGGGAGCCGGCAAGCTCGCCCGTACCGGTCAGCCGGCAGTCGATCGTGAGCTCGAACGGCTGAGGCGCCTCGATCACGTCAGCGTCTCGCAGTACCACCAGCACCTGTGTGGGGGGAGAGCCGCCATCGGTCCCGTGGGGCGTCAACGCGTCGACAAGCCTGGAGAAAGGCAGGTCTGCGTTGGCCACCGCGTCCGTGACGAGCTGGGCGTTCTTCTCGATCAACCGCGTGAACGGGTCGTCCGGCCGGACTGTCGACCGCAGGACGATGACATTGGTGAAACGACCGTCCGGTTCGTCGAGCGTGCGGCCGGTCGCCACGGTGGCCAGAGGGATGTCGCGCTGCCTGCCGTAACGGGAGAAGAGCACCTGGGTTGCGGCGAGGAGGACGGTGAACAGCGTCCCGCCGGCTCTGCTCGCCAGTTTGTCCGCCCTGTCGACGACCTCCGCCGGTACCCGGAACTCGGCGGCGGCGCGCGCCGTGCCGGGCACAGCCGGCCCCGGCCGGTCGGCCGGCAGCCGCAACCCCGGAAGGTTGTCGAGCTGGTCGAGCCAGTAGCGCTGCTGTTCGGCGAGGTGAGTCTCGGTGAGCCGGTCGCGTAACCGGGTCCCCTCGTCCGCGTCAGCACCGTGCTGACCGTCGTAGAGCAGACCAGCACCTACGTCGTTGGTGTGAGTCGATGCATCGGATTTGAGCAGGCCCTCGGACATGTCACTGTTTTCCCTTCGCGTTCCTTGGCTGCGACAAGCCCTACGCGCAGCGCTGGGGCAGCCGTCCGTGAGTTCCACGGTTTTCCGATGCCCCGACAACGTCACGGTTGGACCCGCTCTTCGGACCTGCGGTCAACGACGTTCTGCCACTGATCCAGCAGCACTCAGCTGGAAGACGTCGCGTTCTGCTTGTCGTCCGCAGCCATGGCCTCGCGCAGGCTTCGCGGACGGAGGTCGGTCCAGTGCTCCTCGATGTAGTCGAGGCACTGCTGCCTGCCGTCCTCCCCGAAGACGACCCGCCACCCCTCCGGCACCGGCGCGAACGTCGGCCAGAGCGAGTGCTGCTCCTCGTCGTTCACCAGCACGAAGAACCTGCCGTTGGCGTCATCAAATGGGTTGTCACTCACTGGTCATTTCCTTTCTCGATGGTGACTGACGTCGTATCGATGTTATCTAATTCCGGTTGATCACCGTAGCGATCCGATCATGATCGATCAACCAAAAACAACGCCGTCAGGTGACCCGCCACCTGTCCCGTCGACAGGACAGGCGCAGGAACTCGACTGAATACTTGACGGCCCTGTGCCCCCGTGCCACCGTCGAGAACCGGCGCATTCCTGCACCGGTTCCCTTTTTCCGGAAGCGTCATCGCCGTTCACTCAGCCACAGCTCGCATGCGATCGGCGCCGAAATTCAAACGTTGCATCAGGTTGTCAACACGTCGATTGAATTCCGCGTGCGGCTCATGAGAAATCTATGCTCTTGCGATGGTCCCCGCAGTTTCGGTTTCTTGCTCGCGCTGTGAAGAATTTACTGCCGTAACGAACGGGCCTTGGCAATGGATCGCTGCCGCGGGAGCCGAGTCATGCGGAGGCGTTTGGTGTCGACAGGGACGTTTTCTGAGCTGTTTCAGCGGCAGGTCGCTGCGACGCCCGACGCGCTCGCGGTGGTGTGCGGCACCGCGAGGCTGACGTACCGCGAACTCGATGCGCGGGCCAACCAGCTGGCGCGGGAGCTGATCGGGCGCGGGGTTGGCCCGGAGTCGGTGGTGGGAGTGGCGCTGCGGCGCTCTCCTCAGTGGCCGGTGGCGGTCCTCGCGGTGCTCAAGGCGGGCGGCGCCTATCTGCCGATGGACTCCGCCTACCCGGCGGAGCGCCTCACTTTCATGGTCACCGACTCCAGGGCCGGTCTGGTGCTGGCGGACGCGGCGACCGCGGCCGAGCTACCCGATCTGCCCGCCGAGATCGTGCGGCTGGACGAGGAGGCGTTCGCCGCCGCGGTGGGCGCGCAGGACGCGGCGCCGGTCACCGCCGCCGAGCGAGCCGGGGCGCTGAGCGCGGCCGGCGCCGCGTACGTCATCTACACCTCCGGATCCACCGGCCGCCCCAAGGGCGTCATCGTCAGTCACCTCGGGCTCGCCTCCCTGCTCACCACCCAGCGGGAACGCCTGGAGGTGAGCCCGGCGAGCCGGGTACTGCAGTTCGCCTCGCCCAGCTTCGACGCGTCCGTCTGGGAACTGGTCATGAGCCTGTTGGCGGGAGCGGCCCTGGTCCTCGCGGACAAGGAGCAGCTCGCGCCCGGCGCCCCGTTGGCGGAGACGGTCGCCCGGCACAGCGTGACCCATGTGACACTGCCGCCCCCTGTACTGACCGCGCTCCCCACCCGGGCGCTGGAGAGCGTACGGACCCTGGTGGTCGCCGGTGAGGCAACCTCGCCGGAACTCGCCGCCACCTGGTCGGCGGGACGGCGCCTGATCAACGCGTACGGCCTCACCGAGACCACCGTCTGCGTCACCATCAGCGACCCGCTGCCGGGCGACGGAACCGTGCCACCGATCGGCACGGCCGTCACCAACGCAGGCGTGTACGTCCTCGACGGTGCCCTGAAGCCCGTCGGGCCCGGTGTGACAGGGGAGTTGTACGTCTCCGGTCCGGCGCTCGCCCGCGGCTACCTGGGCCGCCCGGAGCTGACCGGCGCGCGGTTCGTGGCCTGCCCGTTCGCCGCCGAGCCGGGCGCACGCATGTACCGCACCGGTGACCTGGCGGAGTGGAACGAGGACGGGCAGCTGGTCTTCCACGGCCGCGCCGACACCCAGGTCAAGATCCGCGGATTCCGTGTCGAGCCCCGTGAGGTCGAGGCTGCCCTGGAGACTCACCCCGGTCTCCTCCACTGCGCCGTCGTCGCCCACGAGAGCCCCGGGTCGGGAAAGCGGCTGGTGGCCTACGTCGTCGCGGCCCGTTCCGGGACCGCTCCGTCCGTCGCCGAGCTGCGCGACCATGCCATGCGGCGCCTGCCCGACCACATGGTCCCCGCGGCCTTCACCGTCCTGGACGAACTGCCGCTGACCCCCAACGGCAAGCCGGACACGGCCAAGCTGCCCGAGCCGGAGTTCCGCGGCGCCGCGTACCGGGCCCCGCATACCCCGACCGAGGACGCCCTCGCCGCTCTCTTCGCCGAGGCTCTGGGGCTCGACCAGGTCGGCATCGACGACGACTTCTTCAGTGCGCTCGGGGGCGACTCGTTACTGGCCATGCGCGTCATGGCACGGGTGCGGGAGGCGCTGTCGGCCGACCTGCCTGCGAGCACCCTGCACCGGACCCGGAACGTCGCGGCCCTCGCCGCGGCGGTGGACACAGCGGACGGCATCGCACCCGTCGGCTCCGACGCGCCCGCGCAGCACGGTGACAGCCTGGTGCCGTCCTACGCCCAGCAGCGCCTGTGGTTCCTGGACCGGTTCGAAACCGGCCCCGCCTACAACGTCAGCGGCGCGCTCCGCCTGACCGGAGCCCTGGACACCGACGCCCTCGCCCAGGCGCTGGCCCGGCTCGCCGAACGGCACGAAGGGCTGCGCACCACCTTCGCCATGGTGGACGGCCGCTGCGTCCCGGTCGTCCGTCCACCGGCCCCGGTCCCGCTCGCGCACACCGACCTGTCAGGGCTTCCCCAGGCCGAACGCGAAGCGGAGGCCGACCGGCTGTGGCGCGCGAACGTGGCCGAACCGTTCGACCTGGAGACCGGCCCGCTGCTTCGCCCCCACCTGGTCCGTCTGGACGGCGCCGAGCACCTTCTGATCCTGACGCTGCATCACATCATCAGCGATGAGCGGACGTTCGAGGTGCTGACGACAGAGCTGGGCGCCTTCTACACCTCGGCCGTCACCGGCGAGCCGGACCGCCTCCCCCAACGCACCGCCCGCTACACCGACTACGCCGCCCAGCAGCGCCGACGGCTGGAATCGGGGCTCGTCGACGAACAACTGATCTACTGGCGCGACCAGTTGGACGGGGCGACCCCGCTGGAGCTGCCTACGGACCGCCCCCGGGGCGACGCGGGCCACGGCCCTGCGCGGCTGGAGCGCCGCACCATCGACGCTCGCACCACCCAGGCACTGCGCCGACTGGCCCGGCACAGCGGCACGACGCTGTTCGCGACCCTGCTCGCCGCCTGCGACGTGGTGCTCTCCCGCTGCACGGGCCGGAAGGACATCGTCGTCGGCGTCCCCGCCTCGGGCCGCGACGAGGTGGCGTACGAGGACGTCGTCGGCTGCTTCATCAACACGCTCGTGTTGCGCTCGACCGTGACGGAGGACACGACGTTCACCGGCCTGGTCGGCTCTGTCGGAGACACCATGGCGGGTGCCCTCGCCCACGCGGACCTGCCCTTCGACCGGCTGGTGGAGGAGCTCGCGCCCTCGCGCAGCCCCGGCCGCACCCCCTTCGTCGACGTGATCGTCGGCATGGGAAACGCCCGTTCCCGCACCGCCGGGTTCGCGGGCCTGGCCGTCGCCACGGCCGACGCACCCCCGGTCACCACCGCCTTCGACCTCGACATCCGCTTCCGCGAGAGCGGCGGGGGACTGCGCGTCCATTTCCACTACCGTGCGGACCTGTTCGACGGACGGTTCATCGCCCGCCTCGCCACCGCCCTGGCCGATCTGCTGGCCGAGGTCGTCCACGCTCCCGACCGGCCGCTGCGCCGGCTGCCTTCGCTGCCCGAGGCCGACACGTCCCTGCTCGCGCAGTGGAACGCCACCGTCCCCGCGCCAGCCGAGGCGGCCTGTGCCCACGACCTGTTCGCGCAGCATGTACGCCTGCGGCCCGAGGCGCTCGCGGTCACGTACGGCGAGCTGCGGTTGACGTACACCGAGCTGAACGCGCAGGCCAACCGCCTGGCCCACGATCTGGCCGCGCAGGGCGTCGGCCCCGATGTCCTGGTCGCGCTCGGCCTGGAACGCGGAGTGGACCTCACCGTCGCCGCCCTCGCGGTCCTCAAGGCGGGCGGCGCGTTCCTGCCGCTGGACCTCGGCCACCCCCGAGCCAGGCTGGCTGTCACACTCGCCGATGCCGCCCCCCGGCTGCTGGTGACGAGCCACCAGGCGCACCGCTCGCTGCCCGCCGTCGAGGTTCCCGTCATGCGCCTCGACGGCGAGACGGAGCGCACGCGCATCGCGCGCAGGCCCGCCACCGACCCGCACACCGGCGTACGACCGGAGAACCTCGCGTACGTCGTGTACACCTCCGGCTCGACCGGTCGCCCCAAGGGTGTCCAGTTGCAGCACGACGGCCTCACCAGGCTCGCCGCCGACAGCCTGCGCAGCGTCGGCCTCGGCCCGGGCAGCCGGATGCTGCAACACCTGTCGCCTGCCTTCGACGTGGGCCTGTGGCAGTTGATCATGCCGCTCCTGACGGGCGCGGCCGTGTGCTTCAGCCTGCCCGGCGAACGCGAGGACCCCCAGGCCCTGGCCGAGCGCATCCGGCAGGACCGGATCACGCTGTTCCTGCTGACCCCCTCGATCCTGAGCACCCTCGACCCGGCCCGGCTGCCCGCCCTGGAGCTGGTCTGCGTCGCCGGCGAGGAGTGCCCCGTCTCCCTGGCCGAAGCCTGGGCGGCCAGGCACGCGTTCGCCAATCTGTACGGACCCACCGAGGCCACGATCTATTCCACCTTCCACGCCGTGCCGCGCGGCACCCCACCCGCCGGGCGGTCCCGCGTCCCCATCGGCGCCCCGGTCGCCGGCGTACGCCACCACGTACTGGACCGGTGGCTGCGCCCCGCGCCGATCGGCGCACCCGGCGAGCTGTACCTGGCGGGTCCGTGCCTGGCGCGGGGTTATCACGACAGGCCCGGGGAGAGCGCCGCGCGTTTCACCGCGGACCCGTTCGGCCCGCCCGGCAGCCGCATGTACCGCACCGGCGATCTCGCCCGCTGGGACGCCGACGGCGACCTCACCTTCCTCGGCCGCACCGACGACCAGGTCAAGATCCGCGGCTACCGCGTCGAAACCGGCGAGGTCGAGGCGGAACTCCTCACCCATCCGGACGTCGCCGAGGCGCTGGTGACCGCGTGGCCGGACCACCAGGGACGGCAGCGGCTGGTCGGCTACCTCGTACCCGAGCCCGGACACGAGCTCCCCCCAGCCCCGGAACTGCGCGCCCACCTCTCCCGGTCCATGCCCGCGCCCATGGTGCCCTCGGCCTTCGTGCCGCTGGCCGCGTTGCCCCTGAACAGCAGCGGCAAGGCCGACCGCAGGGCCCTGTCGCCCCTCGCGCCGACGGAGGCAGTCCACAGCGTGTACGCGGCCCCGGCCACCGGCGTACAGCGGACCCTCGTGGAAGTGTGGAGCCAGGTCCTGGGCGTCGGACGGATCGGTCACCAGGGCCACGACCGGGAACGGATCGGCATCGACGACGACTTCTTCGAGCTCGGCGGGGACTCCGTCGCGAGCATGCTGTTGGTCGCCGCGGCCCGCGCGGCGGGGCTCGTCCTGACGCCGAAGGACGTGTTCCAGCGGCCCACCATCCGGTCCCTCGCCGAGGTGGCGACCCCCGTCGGCACGCCCTCCGCGCTTGAAGCGCCGCCCTTCTCCGAGACGCCCGCCGCACCGGCCGCGCCCGGCTCCGGCGTACCCGAGCTCCATCCGCTGACGCCCCTGCAGACCGGGCTGCTGTACCACTCCCTGGCCGGACGCGCCACCGACGAGGTCGGCGGACACGATATCTACCTGCGCCGCACCACCTTCACGCTCACCGGCATACGCGCTCCCCAGACGCTTGCCAGGGCCTGGCAACACGTCGTGGACCGGGTGCCCGCGCTGCGCAGCAGCGTGCACTGGGGCGGCGACGGACCGCCCGCGCAGGCCGTGCACCCCGCCTTCACCCTGCCGGTCAGCCATCACGACTGGCGCGGAACCGACGCCGCCGCGCACCGGGACGCACTGCGGGCGCTCATCGACGCGGACCGCGCGAACGAGCCCGACCCGCGCTCGGCCGTCCCGATGCGCGTCATCCTCGCCCGCACCGCCGACGACGAGGTCATCGTCCTATGGACCTTTCACCACCTCTTCCTCGACGGCTGGAGCATGGCGCAGGTCCTCACCGACGTTCTGACCGCCTACGGCGCACTCGCCGACGGCCGCACGCCGCAACTGCCCGCCCGCAGGCCCTTCCAGGAATACGTGGCGTGGCTGCACCGCCGCGACCACAGTGCGGCACGCGCCCATTGGGCCCGCGTCCTCGCCGGATTCGACAGCCCCACCCCGCTGCCGTACGGGCGGGTGAGCGGGCCGTACCACCGGCCGGGCCCACCCGCCGAGCAGCTGATCACGCTCCCCGGAAACAGTGTCGACCGGCTGAGCACCTTCGCGCGCGGCAACCGGCTGACCGTCAACACCCTGGTGCAGGCCGCCTGGGCTCTGCTGCTGTCACGGCACGCGGGCAGCGGCGACGTGCTGTTCGGCGCCACCGTCTCAACCCGCGACGCCGACTTCGACGGGGCGGGTTCCGTCATCGGGCTGCTCATCAACACGCTGCCGGTACGTGTCCGCGTCGATGAACCCGCACCGCTCGTGCAGTGGCTGCATCGTCTCCAGGCGGAGCAGGTCGAGGCGCGCCAATTCGACACCTTTCCGCTGTCCGGCCAACTCGCGGTCAGCGAACTCGACTGCGGAACGGCCCTGTTCGACACCGCGATCGCCTTCGAGAACGTCCCCTTCGACCCGGTCGCCGCACATGCCGCAGGCATCGGCATTTCGGACCCCGACACCAGCAACACCACCAATTACCCGCTGTCCCTGGTCGCCCACACCATCGGCGGACTCGTCCTCCGGCTGAGCTACGACACCGTCCTGTACGAAGCGGAGGAGGCCGCGGAGCTCGCCGCGCAGCTGCGCACCCTGCTGGAGGGCATGGCAGGAGCGGCGCACCGGCCGGTGGCCGGCCTGAGCGCCCTACGGCCGGACCAGCACCACCGCGCCGTACGCCAAGTGAGCGGAGCCACGGTCCCGGCCCCGGCGCCCGCGTGCCTGCACCAGCTGTACGCCCGGCAGGCCGCGGTCACCCCCGACGCCACCGCCCTCAGCTGCGACGACGGCACCTTCCTGACGTACCGGCAACTCGACGAGCACGCCAACCGGCTGGCGCACCTGCTGACCGCATACGGTGTCGGCCCCGAGGTCCTCGTCGCGGTGGCGCTGCCGCACGGCGCCGGTCAGATCACCGCCCTGCTGGCCGTGCTCAAGGCCGGCGGTGCCTATCTGCCGCTGGACCCCGCCTACCCCGCCGACCGGCTGGCGTGGATGACCTCGGACTCGGGTGCGGCCCTGCTCCTCACCGGTGAGGAGGCCGGGGCCCCCTGGAAGCCGGCCGCCGTCCGCGCCCTCGCCCTGGACGACCTGGACGACGCCCTCATCGGTCTTCCGGCCACCGCGCCCGAGATACCCGCGCGGCCGGACCACACCGCGTACACCATCTACACCTCCGGATCCACCGGGCGCCCCAAGGGGGTCGACGTCTCGCACCGCGGAGCCACCGGACTGCTCGCCGCCGTACGCGGCACCGGGGCCGGACCCGGCGGCCGCGTGCTGCGTTTCGCCTCGCTCGGCTTCGACGCGGCGCTGTGGGAGATCGGCATGGCGCTGCTGACCGGCGCCACCCTGGTGATGGCCGCGCCGGAGAACCTGAGCCCCGGCCGGCCGCTCGCCGATACCCTCGCCCGGCAGCGCATCACCCACGTCACGCTGCCGCCCGCGGTCCTCGCCATGCTGCCTGCCGACGGCGTGCCCATCGGTACGGCCGTCATCGCCGCCGGTGAACGGCTGCCCGCCGACCTGGCCGGATCCCTGGCAGCCGAACGGCCGGTGCACAACGCCTACGGGCCCACCGAGAACACCGTGTGCGCGAGCCTGACCGGCCCACTGCCGACACGCGGGGAGCCACCTCTGGGCGCACCGGTCCCGGGTACGGCGGTGTACGTGCTGGACGCCGGGCTCCACCCCGTGCCGTTCGGCGCCATCGGCGAGCTGTACCTCGCCGGCCCGGCGCTGGCCCGCGGCTACCGAGGCCGGACCCCGCTGACCGCCGCACGGTTCGTGGCCTGCCCCTACGGGCCCCCGGACAGCCGGATGTACCGCACCGGCGACCGGGTACGCCAGCAGGCCGACGGCACCCTGCATTTCGTCGGCCGCAGCGACGACCAGGTCAAGGTCCGCGGCTTCCGGGTGGAGCCCGGCGAGATCGAGGCCGCCCTGACCGCGGATCCAGCGGTGCGGCAGGCCGCCGTCACCGCCGACGGCGCCCAGCACCGGCGGCGCCTGACAGCACACCTGGTGCTCGCCGAGGACGGCACCGTCGCCGACGTACGCGCCGGCCTGACTCGCCGACTGCCCGGCCACCTGGTGCCCTCGGCCTTCGTCGTCCACGACCGACTGCCCCTGACGTCCAACGGCAAGATCGACCGGCGTGCGCTGCGCGCCACCCCGGCCGTCCGGGACACCGCGGTCCAGGGGCCGCGCAGCGACGCGGAACGCCATGTCGCCAACCTGTGGGCCGAGCTCCTGGACCGCGACGTCATCGACGTCGTCGGAGAGAAGTTCTTCGAGGCCGGAGGCACCTCACTGACCCTCCTCGAACTGGCCGGCCGCCTACAGGCCGCAGGCCGGCCCGAGATCCCGTTGGCCGCCCTCTTCCAGCACTCCACCGTCGAGGCCATGGCCCGCCTGGTGGAGGAGCGCGATCGTCACAACACGCCCACGGCGGTGGGCGGACCGGCCGCCGCAGACCAAGAGCAAGCAGAGGACTGGGAACTGTGACGCAGGGGAGCGACATGATTCAGGACGCCATCGCGATCATCGGGGTGGCGTTCGTGCTGCCCGAAGCGGACCACCTGAGCGCGCTGCACGACAACCTCAGCGCGGGCCGCGTCAGCGTGCGACCGCCGGCCGCCGGCCGAATCCGCCACGCGGGAGGCGACCCCGACGCCGCCTACGCCACCTGCGCTTACCTCGACCGCATCGACATGTTCGACCACGCCTACTTCGGACTCTCGCGGCGCGAAGCGGAATTCATGGACCCGCAGCAGCGCATCGCCTTGCAGCTGAGCCACCAGGCCATCGAGAACGCCTGCTACGCGCCGGGCGATCTCAGGGGTTCCCGCACGGCGGTCTTCCTCAGCGCTCCCTACCCGCGCTATGCGAGCCTGTTCACCGAGCCGGACCCGCAGCAGATCCTCGGCACCATCCCGTCGGCGGCCCCGGCCCGCATCGCCTACCTCCTCGGCCTGCATGGCCCCGTCCTGAGCGTGGACTCCGCCTGTAGCAGCAGCCTGGCGGCCGTAGCCATGGCCGTACGCGAACTACGCAGGGGGGAGACGGACCTGGCCCTGGCCGGCGGAGTGAGCCTGCACACGGTGCTGCACCCGCGCGACAGCGTCGACGAACTGCCCGGCGTCCTGTCCCCGAAGGGCCGGTGCCGCCCCTACGACACGGCCGCTGACGGCTCCGTCGCCGGCGAAGGCGGCGGCGTGGTCCTGCTCAAGCCACTGGGCCGGGCCCTGGCGGACGGCGACCACATCCATGCCGTGCTGCGCGGCGTGGCCGTCAGCCACAACGGCTACCGTGCCACCAGCATGAGCGCCCCCAGCCAGGACGGTCAGGCCGACACGATCACCGCCGCCTGGCAGGACGCGGGCATGCCCCTCACCAGTGCCGGCTACTTCGAGGGACACGGCTCCGGCACCCCTCTGGGCGACTTGGTGGAAATCGCCGGCCTACAGCGCGTGCTGGACGGCGCGAGCGCCCAGGCCCCCTACTGGCTCGGCGGAGTCAAGGGCAACATCGGACACCTCGACCACGCGTCCGGCATGGCGGGACTGCTGAAGGTGCTGGCCGGGCTGCGCCACCGCACGCTGTACCCGACCGCCCACTTCACCACCCCGCACGCCTCGATGCAGAGCGACAGCACGGTCCGGGTCAGCGACGTACCGCGCCCCTGGCAGCGGCGCGAGGCCGAGCAGCCGCGCCGCGCGGGAGTCAGCTCCTTCGGGCTGACCGGCACCAACGTGCACGCAGTCGTGGAGGAAGCGCCGCGGTCGGCCCGCCCCGCACCCGCGGGGACACGCGCCGAACTCGTCACCGTCTCTGCCGCGAGCCCTGCCGCGCTGGAACGCTACACGCGGCGGCTGAGCGACTTCGCCGCGACCACCGAGCACCGTCTGCCCGAGGTGGCCCATGCCCTCAACCGGGGCCGGGACGACCGCCGTTACCGCCTCGCGGTCGTCGCCCGCAGCATCACCGACCTGTCCGAGGCGCTCGCCGCGGCCACCCCACGCGAGCAGCCCGTGCCGCCCACAGCGCCGCCCGTAGTGCTGCTGTTCTCCGGCGACAGCACCGTCGCCCGCGTCGACGACGCGGCCTGGCAGCGGCTGTGTACGGAACTGGACGCTACCGACGGCACCCCCGGCACCGCCGGGGATGGGGCTGCCGCCAGGCTGCTGCGCCGCCAGCACGCCCTCCACCAGATCCTCGACGCGCTCGGCCTCGACACCGGCCGGCTCGTCGGCAGCGGACCGGGCAATCTCGCCGTGCGCGTCGCCCGAGGGCGCATGTCGCTGACCGAAGCGCTGGAGAAGACGGCGGGTGAAGACCTCACCGACACCGTCAACGACGAAGGGCTGGGCCGCGCCGTCCGAGGCTTCACCCGAAGCGGCGCCATTCTGGTCGAGGTCGGGGGCGACGGGGTGCTCTCCCGGCGCATCCGCGACCTCGAGCCCGACCTGCCGATCGTGCCCCTGCCCGCGGACCAGGGACGCCACGGCGTGCTCACCACCCTGGCCCGCCTGTACGAACTGGGCGCCGCCATCGACTGGAACTGCGCCTACGCGGACAGCGGCATCGCCCGCATCGAAGCCCCCACCTACCCGTTCGAGGAGACCTCCTGCTGGTACGGCCCCCAGCCCGGCCCGCGCGGTGCGGCGGGGCCGCGCCCCGACGCCCGGCCG
>NZ_RIBZ01000884.1:0-48097 GCF_003721215.1 Streptomyces botrytidirepellens | reverse complement strand
GGCCCCTCGTTTTCGTGCGGAGCCTTTGGGTGGAGCTCTTGTGCGGAGTTCTTGTGCGGAGTTCTTTTACGGAGCGGGTCAGGCGGGCTCGGCCACGGTGCCGCGGACGACGAGTTGCGGGCTCAGGACGACCTCGCGGGGGTCGGTGCGGCCCCGGTCGAGGCGTTCGACGGCGGCGGCCACCGCGTGCCGGGCCTGCTGCTCGGCGTTCTGGCTGACCGTGGTCAGGTTGAAGCAGCTCAGCCGGGAGAGGGTGTCGTCGTCGTATCCGGCCACGGACACCTCGCCGGGGATGGCGACGCCGGCGCGGGAGAGGGCGGCCAGGACGCCGATGGCGCACTGGTCGTTGAAGGCGACCACGGCGGTGGGCAGGGTGGCGCCGTCGAGGAGGTGGCGGGCGGCACGCTCACCGGCCGCCTCGGTGTTGTCGCCGCGCAGGACCTTGATGTGCGCGTCCAGGCCGTGGCGGCGCATGGCGGTGCGGTAGCCGCGGCGCCGGTCGGTGGCGATGACGCCCTTGCCACCGTCGACGTAGGTGATCGCGCGGTGGCCGAGGCCCACCAGGTGGTCGACGATCTGGCCGACCCCGTCGTCGTCCGCGGTGCGGACCACGTCCAGCTGCTCGTCGGTGATCCGGCGGCCGACGACGATCACCGGGGCCTTGCGGTCGAGGGCGGCGAGGGTGTCGGCGGGGGCGGTCGGGCCGAGGAGGATCAGGGCCTCGCTGCGGAAGGCCAGCAGCGTATCGACGGCGGTGTGCTCGTCGCGGGTCCGGGTCAGGGTGCTGAGGACGAGGTCGTAGCCGACCTCCTCGGCGGCCGTGTGCAGATGGTCGACCACTTCGGCGTGGTAGGGGCTGTGGACGTCGACCATGACGCCGAGCAGCCGGGTGCGCCTGCTGGCGAGCAGGCTGGCGGTGCGATCCGCCTGGTAGCCCAGCTCCGCGGCGGCTTTCAGCACCCGCTGCCGGGTGCGCTCACTGGGGCCGGACACCCCGCGCAGCACCAGGGAGACGGACGCGGTGGACACGCCTACGCGGGCCGCCACGTCCTCCAGTCGGGGGCGCTTGTTCGCACCGTTCTGGTGGCGCTCGGAATCGGCATCGTCCACCTGTACCTCCCGGACAGCGATCTCCTCGCGCAACGCCCTTGACACGCTCTCGAAACGAGTCGATAGTACCAGCACTTAAAGCGCTTTAATCGCTCTCGGCCACTTCTGGTCACGCCGGCGAAGCCGGCTCGTGCGTACGGCACCCCACGGTCGCGTGCGCCCGGTTTTCCTCCGCTCTCCCTCCCGTCCCCCTTCCAGCTTCCAGTTGCACAGTGAGGTGCACGAGCCATGAACCGCGTCTCCCTCTCCCGCTCCCGAAGAGCCGTCCCCGTCGTGGCCGCGGCCGCCTCGGCCGCCCTGATCCTCGCGGGCTGTTCCAGCAGCTCCGGCGGGAAGAAGGCCGAAGAAGCCGGAAACAACGTGTCCGCGGGCAAGGCCTCCACGCCCCGCATGACGATCGCGATGGTCACCCACGCACCCGCGGGCGACACCTTCTGGGACACCATCCGCAAGGGCGCCCTGGCCGCCGCCGCCAAGGACAACGTCAAGCTCATCTACTCCAGCGACGAGAGCGCGGGCGGCCAGGCCAACCTGGTGCAGAACGCGATCGACCAGAAGGTCGACGGCATCGCCGTCACCCTGGCCAAGCCGGACGCCCTGAAGGCCGTGGTCGCCAAGGCCGAGAAGGCCGGTATCCCGGTCGTCGGCTTCAACGCGGGCCTGTCCGTGTGGAAGGAGCAGGGCCTGCTGTCGTTCTTCGGCCAGGACGAGTCCGTCTCCGGCCAGGCACTCGGCAGCAAGATCAACACCACCGGCGCCAAGCACGCGCTGTGCGTGATCCAGGCCCAGGGGGACGTCAACCTCGAAGAGCGCTGCGCCGGGGTGAAGAAGACCTTCCACGGCAAGACCGACATCCTCTACGTCCACGGCACCGACATGCCCTCGGTGAAGTCGACGATCAACGCCAAGCTCTCGCAGGATACGTCCATCGACGAGGTGGTCACGCTCGGCGCCCCGTTCGCGCTCACGGCAGCGCAGGCGGCGTCCGAGGCGGGCAGCAAGGCGAAGGTCGCCACCTTCGACCTCAACAAGGACCTCATCTCCGCCATCGAGAAGGGCAGTGTGCAGTTCGCCGTCGACCAGCAGCCCTACCTTCAGGGCTACTTGGCGGTCGACTCGCTGTGGCTCTACAAGAACAACGGCAACTACGGCGGTGGCGGCGAGGAGCCCGTGCTGACCGGCCCGGCCTTCGTCGACAAGTCCAACGTCCATACCGTCGCCGCGTTCGCCGCGAAGGGCAACCGGTGATGGGCATGGCCCAGTAGGCAGCCCCGCCGGTGACCACCACGCCACTGGCGGGGACGACCGCCCCGGCAGGGTGACCTGCGTCAGCGTAGAGACAACCTATTGACATGACATTTGCTCGAAGGCATCGTACTCGCTGAAGGTGTTTTTAAAGCGCTTTAACTCCGCCGCCCCCGGGCCGCAGAAGCGAAGGGAAACCGCGTTGGAAGTGCTGACCATGGGTCGGGTGAGGTCGTCACCAGCCGCTGGCCGGAGCGCGCCCAGCAGCTCACCGCCGGTTTCACCTTTCTGACGCATCGCAGGAAACCCACTACGCCCGCACACCAACCTGTAGGAGGTGGCCATGGACGTCAGGGACGACACGCCCCAGGCCCCCGCACACGGCACCGCAGTCACCGACCACGCCTCGCCGGAGGTCTACCGGAGACTGCGCGTCATCACCGTCATCGCCACGTTCGGCGGACTGCTCTTCGGCTACGACACCGGCGTCATCTCCGGCGCGCTGCCCTTCATGGCCCTCTCGGCCGAGCGGGGCGGACTCGGACTCACGCCCCTGACCGAGGGGATCGTCGCGTCCTCGCTCGTGGCGGGCGCCGCGTTCGGCGCCCTGTACGGCGGGCGCCTCTCCGACCGCTACGGGCGCAAACGGGCGATCCTCGGGCTCGCCGTGCTGTTCTTCATCGGCGCCCTGGGCACCGCGCTCGCACCGGACCTCGTGGTGATGGTGCTCTTCCGGGTCCTGCTCGGACTCGCCGTCGGCGGCGCGTCCGCCACCGTGCCGGTCTTCATCGCCGAGCTGGCCCCCGCCGCACACCGCGGCCGCCTGGTGACCCAGAACGAGCTGATGATCGTGACCGGCCAGCTCCTGGCCTACACCTCGAACGCGGTCATCGCGAAGACCATGGGCGAAGGCGGCGTCTGGCGCTGGATGCTCGCGCTGGCCACGATCCCGGCCGTGCTGCTGTGGATCGGCATGCTGTTCGTACCCGAGTCACCGCGCTGGCTCGCCTCCCGCGGCCGCTTCGACGACGCGGCCCGCACCCTGGGCCTCATCCGCGACCCGGAGGCGGTCGAGCCGGAGTTCGCCGAGATCAAGCGGCGCGTCATGGCCGACGCCGAGGAGCCCCGGGCCAGTTGGGGCGATCTGCGCACGCCGTGGGTACGGCGCCTGGTGGTCTTCGGCTTCGCGCTCGCCACCCTGACCCAGCTCACCGGCGTCAACTCGATCATGTACTTCGCGCCCACGATCCTGCTGGACACCGGACTCGGCACCCAGGCCGCGCTGACCGCCACCATCGCCAACGGTGTCGTCGCGGTGCTCGCCGTCTCCACCGGCATGTGGCTGCTGGGCCGGTACGGGCGGCGCCCGATGCTGCTCACCGGACAGATCGGCGTCACCGCGTCGCTGGTGCTGATCGCCTTCTGCTTCCTGGTCCTGCCCGAGTCGGCCGCCCGCAGCTACCTCGTCCTGGCGTCCATGCTGACGTTCCTGCTGTTCATGCAGGGGTGCGTCGCGACCGTCTTCTGGCTGATGCTTTCCGAGATCTTCCCGCTCCGTCTGCGTGGATTCGCGATGGGCATGGCCGTGTTCGGCACCTGGACGGCCAACTTCGTGGTGACGCTGGCCTTCCCGCCGCTGATCGCCGCGGTCGGCGGTGCCACGTTCCTGCTCTTCGCGGCGGTTAACACCGCCACCATCTTCTACTACCTCCGCACCGTCCCCGAGACGCGAGGCCGCTCGATGGAAGCCATCGAGGCCCACTTCCGCGGCCGGTCCGCTGCCTGACCGCCACTCCACGTCGACCTGACCAACCCCCACACACGCTGAAAGGCACACCCATGGCCACGTCCGGCAAGCCCCTTTCCGTCGCGGTAATCGGGGCCGGCATGGCCGGCCGCACCCACGCCGCCGGTTACCGCAACGTCAACACGGTCTTCGCGGCCGGCCTGCCGCCGGTCCGTCTGGCCGCCATAGCCGACGCCAACGTCGCACTCGGCGAGGACGCCGCCCGCCGGTACGGCTACGAGAAGGCGCTCCCCAGCTGGGAGGCGGTGGCCGAGGACCCGACCATCGACGCCGTCAGCATCGTCGTCGGCAACGACCTGCACCGCCCGATCGCCGAGGCCCTGGTCGCCGCGGGCAAGCACGTGCTGTGCGAGAAGCCCCTGGCCGGATCGCTCGAGGACGCCCGCGCGATGGCCGAGCTGGAGCGCACCGCCGACGTCGTGACGGCCGTCGGCTACACCTTCCGGCGCTCTCCCGCCATCTCCGCGGTCCGCGACCACGTCCAGCGCGGTGAGCTGGGCGACCTCACGCTGTTCAGCGGCCGCTACTGGTGTGACTACGCCACCGACCCGAACGGCCCGCTGAGCTGGCGCTTCAAGGGCGGCCCCGGCTCCGGCGCGCTCGGGGACGTCGGCGCGCACGTGATCGACACCGCCGAGTACATCGCCGGTCCCATCGCCGCGGTCTCCGGCGCCTCGCTGTCGACGCAGATCCCCAAGCGCCCGCTGCCGCTGGGCGCGGTCGTCGGCCACAACGCCGCGCCCGTCTCGGATGAGTTCGGCGAGGTCGAGAACGAGGACACCGCGTCCTTCACCGCGCGCTTCGAGTCCGGTCTCGTGGGCACCTTCTCGCTGTCGCGGACCGCCTTCGGCCTGCCCAACGGGCTCGGCTTCGACATCGTGGGGCTCGGCGGCCGGGCGGCGTTCGACCAGCACCGGCCCGCCGAGTACCTCTTCGACGACGCCCAGCCGGACGCCCGTACCCGCGGCGCGCGCCACATCATCGCGGGCCCGCAGATGCCCTACTTCAAGGGCGGCTACCCGATGGAGGCGCCGGGCGTGGGCGGCGGCAACGCCGAGATGTTCACCTACCAGGCGCGCGCCTTCCTCGACCAGGTCGCGGGCGTCGAGGACCCGCTGCCGGCCTGCGCCACCTTCGCCGACGGGCTGCGGACCATGGAGATCATCCGGGCCATCGTCGAGTCCTCCGACCGCGACGGCGCCGCCGTCACCATTCCGGCCACCTCCTGACCACCCCCCTACGAAGGAGCAGCGACCCATGGCTCTCAAGCTCGGCGCCTACACCGCCTGTCTGCACGACCGCACGCTCACCGAGGCCCTCGACATCCTCAAGGAGAACGGGCTGACCTCCGTTGAGGTCAACACCGGCGGCTTCATCCCCGCCCCCCACTGCCCGGTCGACCTGCTGCTGTCCTCGGCCACCGCGCGCGAGGAGTACCTGGCCACCTTCGCCGACCGCGGGATGGAGCTGACCGGCCTCAACTGCAACGGCAACCCGCTCAACCCGCTGCCCGGGGTCGGCCCGAAACACGCCGACGACCTGCGCCGCACCATCCGGCTCGCGGGGCTGCTCGGGGTGAAGCACGTGGTGACCATGTCCGGCACACCGGGCTCCGACCCCGACGCCAAGTACCCCTCCTGGGTCGTGAACCCGTGGGACGGCGTCTACATGGACGTCCTGGACTACCAGTGGGGCGTAGCAGTCGAGTTCTGGAAGGAGATCGACGCGCTGGCCCGGGAGAACGACGTCCGGGTCGCCGTCGAGATGCACCCGCACAACCTGGTGTTCTCCCCGGTCACCCTGAAGCGGCTGGTCGACGAGACCGGCGCCACCAACGTCGGTGCGGAGATGGACCCCTCGCACCTGATGTGGCAGGGCATGGACATCGTGGCCTCCATCAAGTGGCTCGGTCCGCTGGTGTTCCACGCCGCCGCGAAGGACGCGACGCTCTGCCCCGGCGCCGACATCCGCGGCGTCCTGGACTCGTCGTTCACCCGCGTGCCCGCCGACGCCCCCGGCAAGGTGCCCACCGGCTACGGCTTCTGGTGCAACGCCTGGCCGGAGAACCCGGCGTGGAAGTTCGTCGCCGTCGGCCTCGGTCACGACACCGCCTACTGGACCGAGTTCCTGCGCGCCCTCGCGGAGGTCAACCCGGACATGGCCGTGAACATCGAGCACGAGGACGCGGCCTACTCCCAGACCGAGGGCCTCGCCCTGGCCGCCAAGAACCTGCACAGCGCCGCGGCCGACCTCTGACCGCACCGCGCACCTGACAACCGTCGCCCCGTACCCGCTCCGAGCGGGTACGGGGCCACGGCCTGTCGGGGGACCTAGTACCGCGTGGGGAACAGGGCGAGCCTGGCCTTGTGGCCGGAGGCCGACTTCACCCAGATCTTCAGGTTGTTGAGCTTGACGGTCCCGCCCGGACTGGTGCTGCCGCCCAGGCGCGTTCCACCGCTGGTCGCCGAGAACTTCACGGTCCGGGAGCTGATGTGGGTGACCTTCAGCGTCCCGAACCCGAACTTGTGGCTGTTGACCTTGATGGTCCGGGGCTTCGACACGGTGATGGTGCACCGCCCGTCGTAGCAGGCCCCGTGCCCGGCCCCGTGCGCCACCGGCGTCATCAGGCCGACTCCCAGTGCGCCCGCCATCGTCAGCGTCACGACCGTCGTCGCGGCGCGCCGGCGCATGCCCGTACTCATCAATGGAACCTCCGGTTCTCCAGGGGGTGCTGCCCGGAGTTTCTAACCCGGCGGTCCCGGGACCCCTCCCGACGTGCCCGAACTCAGGCGTGGCTGGTCAGGTAGCCGCCCATGGAGGTGAAGTACTCGGTGGCGGCCATCTCGTGGCCGTCCTCGGTGCGTACGCGGGTGATGGCCAGGCCGTGGTTGCGGCCGGTGCGTGCGTCGGCTCCGGCGACGATCACGACGCCGTCGCCCTCGCGGTAGAAGATGCGGCCGGGAGTGCCGCCGTACCGGCCCTCGGACACGACAGCGGCCAGGATCTCGAGGCGCTTGCCCTTGTGGAAGGCGTAGGTGCTGGGGTATGGCTCGGACTGGGCGCGCACCAGGCGTTCGAGGTCTTCCGCGGGCCAGGTCCAGTCGATGCGGATGTCCTCGACGGAGCGCTTGTGGAAGAAGCTCGCCTGGGAGCGGTCCTGCTGGGTGAACTCCGTCTGTCCGGTGGCGATGAGGTCGAGCGCGCCGATCGTGACGGGGGCGATGAGGTCGACGGTCTTGTGGAAGAGGTCGGTGGCGGTGTCCTTCGGGCCGACCGGGACCGCCTCCTGCCGGACGATGTCACCGGCGTCGAGTTCGTCGTTCATCATGTGCGCGGTGACGCCCACTTCGGACTCGCCGTTGATCAGGGCCCAGATCAGCGGGGAGAATCCGGCGTACTTCGGGAGCAGCGAGTCGTGGACGTTCAGCGTGCCGCGGCGGGGCAGGTCGAAGATGCGTGGCGGGATCCAGGTGCGCCAGTTGTTCGCCACGATGATGTCCGGGTCGGCCTCCTTGAGGCGCTCGAACAACTCGTCGTCATCGGGGCGGTTGCGGATCAGCACGGGCACGCCGTGTTCCTCGGCGAGGTCGGCGACGGAGTCGCTCCAGATCTTCTCGTACGCGTGCTCGCTCTTGGGGTGCGTCACGACCAGTAAGACGTCGTGTTCGGAGTCCAGGAGGGCTTGCAGGGTGCGGTGCCCCCAGGTCTGGTAACCGAACATGACGACCCGCATGGGGTTCCTCCTCGAAGCAGGGGATGACCGGGGGAAAGTAAAGCAAGGCTTACCTTATTCCGCAACGAACCTATGTGATCCCTCAGTTGGCGGGTGCGGACATCTGATTCCCCGTCGTGACCTATCGACAGCCCCGCGGGTTTAGCTTAGGCTCGCCTAAGTTGTGAGCGTGCCGTTCCGTCGGCGTGCCCACCCTTCGCACCTTCCGCACGCCTGACAGGTGATTGCCCCGCACGATGGGAGTGACATGTCACGGGTTCTTCCTGGTGACGCATTGCCGGTCCGCGACTTACCGGTCCACGACCTCATTGGCATCGGCTTCGGGCCGTCCAACGTGGCCATGGCGATCGCACTCGGTGAGCACAACGCACGCGTCGGCGGACACGAGGCGATCAGCGCTCACTTCTTCGAGCAGCAGCCGCGCTTCGGCTGGCACCGTGGCATGCTGATCGACGACGCGACCATGCAGGTGTCCTTCCTCAAGGACCTGGTGACGCTGCGGAACCCGGCCAGCGAGTTCAGCTTCCTCTGCTACTTGCAGAGCAAGGGCCGGCTGATCGACTTCATCAACCACAAGAACCTCTTCCCGCTGCGCGTGGAGTTCCACGACTACTTCGAGTGGGCCGCGGCCAAGGTCGAGGACATGGTGTCCTACGGCCACGAAGTCGTCGGCGTCGCGCCCGTCGTCCGTGACGGGGCCGTGGAGTACCTGGACGTGACGGTCCGGTCGGGGGAGGGGCTCGAGGTCCACCGGGCCCGCAACCTCGTCATCGGCACCGGGCTGCGCCCCCTCATGCCGGAGGGCGTGGAGCGCGGTGACCGCGTCTGGCACACCTCCGAACTGCTGGCGAAGGCCGATGGTCTGGAGGGCACGTCGCCCTCCCGGTTCATCGTCGTGGGCGCCGGGCAGAGCGCCGCCGAGAACGTCGCGTACCTGCACCGCCGCTTTCCCGGGGCCGAGGTCTGCGCGGTCTTCTCCCGCTACGGCTACAGCCCCGCCGACGACAGCGGCTTCGCCAACCGGATCTTCGACCCCGAGGCGGTCGACGACTACTTCGCCGCGCCCGACGACGTCAAGCGGCAGCTGATGGACTACCACGGCAACACCAACTACTCCGTGGTGGACATCGACCTGATCGACGACCTGTACCGGCAGAGCTACCGGGAGAAGGTCCTCGGCGCCGAGCGGCTGCGCTTCCTCAACGTGTCCCGGCTGACCGACGTCAAGGAGACCCCCGCCCAGGTCCGTGCCACCGTGAGGTCCCTCGTCACCGGCGAGGAGACCTTCCTGGACGCGGACGTCGTGGTCTTCGCCACCGGCTACGGCCCCGTCGACCCCATCGGCCTCCTCGGCGAAGTGGCCGACCGCTGCCTCCGCGACGACGAGGGCCGCGTCCGCGTCGAGCGCGACTACCGCATCGCGACCGACCCCGCCCTGCGCTGCGGCATCTATCTCCAGGGCGGAACGGAGCACACGCACGGCATCACCTCGTCCCTGCTGTCCAACACCGCGATCAGGGTCGGCGAGATCCTGGACTCGCTCCTCGACCGGGGCGTCACCTCCGCTTCCCGTCAGGCCCGGCCGGTCGCCGACGGAGTCGGCAGCCCGGCGCGGTAGGGACGACGTACTGAGACATGGGCACAACTGCAATCGAACGCCCCGTATCCGGGGGCACCACGCAGGTCCGTCGGCGGCGGGGGGTGGGTCTGGGCGCGCTCGTCCTGGTCCTCGTGGCCGTGGCGGCGGTGTCGCTGGCCGTCGGTGCGCGCGCGTTGAGTCCGGCCGAGGTGTGGCACGGGCTGTTCGCCGGGCCGGACCCCGACCAGCGGCTCACCGAGATCAGGCTCATCGTGCGGACGGTGCGGGTGCCCCGGACGATGCTCGGGATCGTGGCAGGCATCGCGCTGGGGGTCGGCGGGGCGCTGATCCAGGGATACACGCGCAACCCGATCGCGGACACGGGCCTGCTGGGGGTGAACTCCGGGGCCTCGTTCGCGGTGGTGTCGGTGATCGCCGTGTTCGGGCTCGCCGACCCGTTCCAGTACGTCTGGTTCGCCTTCCTGGGGGCGGCGGTCGCCGGTGTCGTGGTGTTCGGGCTGGCGAGCATCGGCCGGGGCGCCGGCAATCCGCTGACGCTCGCCCTGGCCGGGCAGGGGATCACGGTGTTCCTGGCGGCGATGACCACGGCGGTCGCGCTGTCGGACCAGAAGTCGCTGAACGCCTTGCGGTTCTGGAACGCGGGCTCCGTGGCCGGGGTCGGATTCGACGTCATCTGGCCGGTGGCCGCGTTCATCGCGGTCGGGCTGGTGCTGGCACTGACCACGCTGCCCGCCATCAACCTGCTCAACCTGGGGGACGACGTGGCGCGGGGGCTCGGCGTGAACATCGCGCTGAGCCGGACCGTCGGCATCGTCGCCATCACCCTGCTGGCGGGCGCGGCGACGGCGGCGTGCGGACCCATCGCGTTCCTCGGGCTCATGGTGGCCCATGTGGCGCGGTATCTGACCGGGCCGGACTATCGCTGGCTGGTGCCGTACGCGGGTCTGCTCGGGGCCGTCGTCCTCCTGGTCTGCGACATCGTGGGCCGTTTGGTGGTGAGGCCGGGGGAGTTGGAGGCGGGTGTGGTCGTGGCGCTTCTGGGCGCCCCGTTCTTCGCGGTTCTGGTGTGGCGCGGAAAGTTCAGGGACGCATGAGCGGAACAGAGGTGAAGCGATCGGTGGTCGCGCCCGGTGTGCGGCTCGGCCAGGTGTCGTTCGTGTGGCGGCCCTGGCTCGTCGGCGTGACGTTGCTGCTGGTGGCGGCGACCTTTCTGGTGTTCTGCCTGTCCATCGGCGTCGGGGAGTTCCCCATCGGGCTGTCCCGGGTGATCGCCACGGTCCTCGGCGGGGGCGAGCGCGTCGACCAGTTCGTCATCATGGACCTGCGGATGCCCCGTGCCCTGGCCGGGCTGGTCGTGGGGATCGCGCTGGGGGTGTCCGGGGCCCTGACGCAGTCCATCGCGCGCAATCCGCTGGCCAGCCCGGACATTCTGGGGATCACCGGCGGCGCCCAGGCCGTCTCGGTGTTCCTGGTGACGGTGTCGGGCGGGGCCGCCGCGGCGGTGGAAAGCACCGTGGGCCTGTCCGCGGCGGCGCTCGCGGGCGGACTCGGCACGGGTCTGTTGGTGTACTTCCTGGCGTGGCGGCGCGGGATCGACGGCTTCCGGCTCATCCTCATCGGCATCTCGGTGAGCGCCGTGATGGAGGCGATCACGACATGGCTGCTGGTCACGGCCGACATCAAGGACGTGGCCCGGGCGCAGGCGTGGCTGGTCGGCTCGCTGGACGACCGGTCGTGGGACGAGGTCCGGACGGCCCTGTGGTGCACGCTCGTCCTTCTGGTCGTCGTGTCCTGCGTCGCGTTCCAGTTCAAGCCGCTGCACTTGGGCGACGAGGTCGCCGCGGGCCTGGGCGTCCGGTACACGGCGGTACGGGCCGTCCTGCTGCTGTGCGCGGTGCTGCTGGCCGGTGTGGCGGTGAGCGCGGCGGGCCCGGTCCCGTTCGTCGCGCTGGTGGCGCCGCAGGTGGCGATGCGTCTGGCCAGGTGTCCGACGCCGCCGATGGTGGCCTCCGGCCTGGTGGGCGCGCTGCTGCTGATCGGTGCGGATCTGGTGGCGCGCACGGCACTGCCGATCGCTCTCCCGGTCGGCGTGGTCACCGCCGCGATCGGCGGCCCCTTCCTCGTCTATCTGCTGGTGCGGGCGAACCTCAGATAGATGGCAAGCAATTGGGCAATCCTGAATACAGGGGGACGTGTGAGCGCCGAGTGCATCACCGAGATCGAGTCCGGGGCCCAGGGCCTCGCACGGCTGGCGGCCAAGGACGTCACGGTCGGGTACGGCGGCCGGAACGTCATCGACGGCCTGGACGTGGCGATCCCGCCGGGCGTGATCACCACGATCATCGGCCCCAACGGCTGCGGAAAATCCACCCTGCTGCGCACCCTGACGCGGTTGCTCAAGCCGTCCAGGGGGAGCGTCGTGCTGGACGGCGAGGACATCGCGGGGCTCAGGACCAGGGACGTGGCGAAGAAGCTGGGCCTGCTGCCGCAGGCCCCGGTCGCGCCGGAGGGGCTGACGGTGGCCGACCTGGTCGCCAGGGGCCGTCATCCGCACCAGAGTTGGCTGCGGCAGTGGTCGTCGGACGACGCCGGTGTCGTGGAGCGTGCGCTGGCCATGACCGGGGTGTCGGACCTGGCGGACCGCCCGGTCGACTCGCTGTCCGGCGGGCAGCGCCAGCGCGTGTGGATCTCGATGACCCTGGCCCAGGGCACCGATCTGCTGCTCCTCGACGAACCGACCACGTACCTGGATCTGGCGCACGCCATCGACGTGCTCGACCTGGTGGACGACCTGCACGAGTCGGGCTGCACCGTGGTGATGGTGCTGCACGACCTCAACCTGGCCACGCGGTACAGCGACAACCTCATCGTGATGCGGGCGGGTTCGATCCTGGCGCAGGGACATCCGCGCGACGTGATCACGGCCGAGCTGCTGGACGAGGCATTCGGGTTGCGTGCCGCGGTGGTTGACGACCCGGTGGGCGACCGGCCGCTCATCGTGCCGATCGGCCGCACCCACGTTCAGCTCGACCAGATCCCGTAAAGGAATGTGCAAGTAAGGCTAGGCTAGCCTCACTTGCCCGGGATAAAGTGTGGCTGCCCTGAGACCGGGGCGTAACGGACAGCGCGACAGCAAGGGATTCCGGATGGTCCTCCACAGAACGACGCGTATGGCGCCCTGGCGGCGGTTAGCGGCGGCACTCTCCGCCGCGGCCCTCGGCGTCGGCCTCCTCGCGGGATGTGGTTCCGACTCGGCGGACGAGTCGAACGACGACGCACCGGCCGCCGCATCCGGCGCCTTCCCGGTCACCGTGGAGCACGCGTTCGGATCCACGAAGATCAGCCAGGCGCCCGAGCGGGTGGTCTCCGTGGGCTACACGGACGACCAGGCCATGCTGGCGCTCGGCGTGAAGCCGGTCGGCATGGTCGACCAGTACCCGAACCCGGCGGGCAAGAAGCCCGACATCAACACCCAGTGGCCCTGGGTGAAGGACAAGTGGGGCGACACCCGGCCCGAGGTCGTCATGAAGAACGGCGACTCCGGCCCCGACTACGAGAAGATCGCCGCCCTGCGGCCGGACCTGATCGTGGCGGTGTACTCCGAGATCGACAAGGCCGCCTACGACAAGCTCTCCAAGATCGCCCCGACCGTGGGCCGCACCAAGGGCGAGAAGGAGCCGTTCAGCGCCCCCTGGCAGGACAACGCGGTGCAGATCGCCAAGGCGCTGGGCAAGGAGGACGAGGGCACCGAGCTGGTGCAGGGCATCCAGGACAAGCTCGGCGCGGCCAAGAAGGCCCATCCGAAGTTCGCCGACCAGAAGGCTGTCGCGCTGTCCTGGTACGAGAACTCGGTGGCGCCGTTCACCTCCACCGATGTGCGCGGACGGCTGGTGACGGGCATCGGCTTCGCCTACCAGAACGAGATCGACAAGGTCGCGGACGGGAAGTTCTTCACCGTCCTTTCCCCCGAGCGCGTCGACCTGGTCGACGTCGACCGCGTCTTCGTCATCAACGACAAGGCGGACCAGCGGGCGCTGAAGAAGTTCAAGCTGTTCACCAACCTGGACGCCGTGAAGAAGGGCAAGGTGTCGTACCTGCTGGACAGCGAGGGCCCGGCCGTCGGCGCGGCCATGTCCCAGAGCACCCTGCTGTCCCTGCCGTACGCGATCGACCAGCTCGTCACGTCGGCCGGCCGGGGGTGAGCGTCACCGACGCGCGTGCCACCCCGGCCCCGGCCACCCTGCGCACGGCCACCGGACGCGTGGCCACCCGATGGGTCACGGCGCACTGCCGCGAGGTGCCCTGGCTGACGGCCGCCACCGTGCTCACCACGGTGGCCGGGGCGGCGCTCCAGGTGCTCCCGGTGCTCCTGCTCGGCCGGGTGGTCGACGGGGTGGTCGAGGGCGAACCGCGCTCGGCCCTGGTCACGATCGGGGTGCTGATGGGGGCCGCCGCGCTGCTCGGCGCGGCGGCCACCGCGGCGTCGACGTATCTGATCGGGCGGCTGGGCGCGGATCTGCTCGCGCGGCTGCGGGAAGGCGCCGTCCGCGCGGTGCTGGGGATGCCGAGCGCACGGATCGAGCAGGTCGGCAGGGGAGACGTGCTGTCCCGGGTCGGTGACGACGTGGCCGTGCTCTCCAAGGGCATCCGCACGGCCGTCCCCACGGTGTTCTCGGCGGGCGTGCTGGTCGTCATCGCCACGGTCGGCATGTTCGGGCTGGACTGGCGGCTCGGCCTGGCGGGCGCCGGTGCGCTGCCCGCGTACGCGCTGGCCCTGCGCTGGTACCTGCCCCGCTCCGCCCCGCTCTACCAGAAGCAGCGGGCGGCCCAGGCGGACCGCGCACAGGCGCTGATCAGCGGCCTGAACGGGATCGACACGGTCCGGGCGTACCGGCTGGAGGGCGCCTTCCGCGAGAAGGTCACCAGCGAGTCGTGGCGGGTGCGGAACCTCGGCATCGACGTGTTCCGGTTCTTCGGCCGGTTCGTCGGCAGGGAGAACCGCGCCGAGTTCATCGGGCTGGTCCTGATCATCGTGGTGGGGTACGCCCTGCTGGAGGCCGATGCAGCCAGCCTGGGCGAGGTGTCGTCGGCCCCGCTGATGTTCCACCGGCTGTTCACCCCGCTTGGCTCCATCATGTTCACCTTCGACGAGGCGCAGAAGTCGGGCGCGAGCCTGACCCGCCTGGTCGGGGTGCTGGGGGAGGGCGCGGAGGACCGGCTGGTGGGCGGCGCGCCCGTCGCACCGGCGGACGCCGTGCCGCACCCGGTGACGGTCACGGGGCTGACGTACCGCTATCCCGACGCCGAGGAGACCGTCCTCCGGGACGTCAACCTGACCATTCCGGCCGGTGGTTCGCTCGCGCTGGTGGGCGCGACGGGCGCGGGCAAGACCACCCTGGCCGCGCTCATCGCGGGCATCGGAACCCCGCAGGCCGGATCGGTGCACATCGGGCCGACCGACCTCGCCGGTCTGGACGAGGCCGGGGCCCGGGCCCTGGTGAGCATCCTGACGCAGGACACCCACGTGTTCTCCGGTCCGCTCGCCGACGACCTGCGGCTGGCCGCGCCCGGGGCGACCGACGCCGAGCTGATGGACGCGTTGCGCACGGTCGGCGCCGACGGGTGGGTCGACGCGCTGCCCGACGGGCTGAACACCATGGTCGGCGAGGGCGGCGAGCGGCTGGACGTCACCAAGGTCGCCCAGATCGCCCTGGCCCGGCTGGTGCTGGGCCGGTCGCCGGTGGTGGTGCTCGACGAGTCGACCGCGGAGGCGGGCAGCGAGGGCGCCGCCGAACTGGACCGGGCCGTGCTGGCCGCGTGCTCGGGCCGGACCACGCTGTTCGTGGCGCACCGGCTGACCCAGGCGATGGCGGCGGACCGGATCGCGGTGCTGGACGCGGGACGCGTGGTGGAGCAAGGGACGCACGAGGAGCTGGTGGCCCTGGGCGGGCGGTACGCGCGGCTGTGGCGGGCCTGGCGCGAAGGCAGCTAGGCCCCCGGGGCGCTTCCGGATTCAGCCCCCGGATTCAGGTGAGGTTTTCATGACGCGGAAGGAATGCTGAGTCTCCGATGGCCGAGTCTTCGATGAGGGAACCGAGCGCTCGTCGCGTCCTGCTGTCTCCCACGCGCGTTGCCGACGTACGCCGCCGGACCGGTGACTTCTCCGACCGGACCATCGCCGCGGCGTGCGCCATCGGGCTGTCGTACTGGGCGACGGGCCGCAGCCCCGACGGCATCGACCTCACCCCCACCACCCTGTTCGCCGACGTCCTCGGATGGGTCGACAACGGCGGTGCCACGCCCGGCGAGTGGGAGGTCGGCGCGGACGGCCGGAGCATCACCGTCCCGGAGGGCGTCGTAGCGGCCGACACGCAGCTCGCGCTGGACGACCTGGCCGACTTCCCGGACCGGCCCCTCGGCACCATCGGCCCGTCCGGCGTCGCGGCGAGGCTCGACACCCTGGCCCAGTGGAACGACACCCACGCCGACCGGGGCCGCCCGACCATCGTGGAGATGTTCCACGAGCAGGCGCGGACCAGGCCGGACGCCATCGCCATCGTCGACGAGCACCGCTCGCTGACCTACCGTGAGGCGGCCGGGCTGGCGGGCGGGCTGGCGCACCATCTGCTGGACCGCGGACTCCGCCCCGAACAGGTCGTCGGCATCTCCCTCGGCCGCTCCGCCGACATGGTGATCGGGCTGCTCGGCGTCCTCCAGGCCGGGGGCGCGTTCGTACCGCTCGATCCTCAGTGGCCCGCCGCGCGCCGCGCCGTCGTCATCGACGACGCCGGGGTCGTGATGCAGCTCAACGACTCGGGCGAACCCGCCCCGGGTGAACCGGAAGCCGTGGCCGTCGACCTCGGCGACTGGCGCTACGGTTCCTGCCCCGCGGAGGGCACCGGGGTCACCGTCCCCGGCAGCGCCCTGGCCTACGTGATCTTCACGTCCGGTTCGACCGGGCGGCCCAAGGGCGCGATGATCCGGCACGAGGCGATCAGCGAGCGCCTGCTGTGGCAGGTCAACGAGATCCTGGGCTTCGGCCACGACGACGCGTCGCTGTTCAAGGCGCCGCTGTCGTTCGACATCTCCATCAACGAGATCTTCCTGCCGCTGGTGTCCGGCGGCCGGCTGGTGGTCCTGCGCCCCGGCGGCGAACGCGATCCGCACCATCTGCTGAGCGTCATCGACGAGCAGCGCGTCACCTTCACCTACCTCGTGTCGTCCATGCTGGACGTGCTGCTGGAGATGGCGGGCGACTCCGGACGGCTGGACAGCCTGCGGCACGTGTGGTGCGGCGGCGAGGTGCTGACCCCGGAGCTGTACGAGCGGTTCCGCACCCGGCTCGACATCCCGCTGTACCACGGCTACGGCCCGGCCGAGACGACGATCGGCGTCTCCCACGTCATCTACCGGGGTGCCGCGGAGCGCCTGTCGACATCGATCGGCAAGGCGAACCCCAACACCCAGCTGTACGTGCTGGACGACGAACTGCGCCCGGTTCCGGTCGGGGTCGGCGGCGAACTGTACGTGGGAGGGTTCCTGCTGGGGCGCGGGTACATCGGCGCGCCCGGCCTGACGGCGTCCCGGTTCGTGGCCAACCCCTTCGCGACGGACGGGTCCCGGCTGTACCGGACCGGTGACCTCGCGCGGTTCGCCCCCGACGGATCGCTGGACTTCCTCGGCCGGGCCGACAACCAGATCAAGATCCGCGGCATGCGGCTGGAGATCGAGGACGTCGAGGTCGGTCTCGCCGAGCACCCCGGGGTGCGGCACACCTGCGTCGTCGCGAAGAAGAACGCGGCGGGCGGCACCTACCTGGTGGGGTACGTGATCCCGGCCGCCGGGAGCGAGGAGCTGCGCGCGGACGAGATCAGGGCGTGGGCCGCCGAGCACATGGTGGAGTACATGGTGCCCGCCCACGTCGTCGTCATGAAGGAGTTCCCGCTCACCGCGAACGGCAAGCTCGACCGCCGCGCGCTGCCGGAGCCCGAGATCGGGCGGGGCGCGCTCGTCCCGCCCACCACCGAGAACGAGCGCGTGGTGTGCGCGGCGGTCGCCAAGGTGCTGCGGCTGGACGAGGTCGGCGTCGACCAGGACTTCTTCCAGCTCGGCGGCGACAGTCTGCTGGCGATCTCGCTGCTGAGCGCGGTGCGTGACGCAGGGCTCCACCTCACGGCACGGCACATCTTCACCCACAGCACCGTGGGGGCGCTGGCGGCGGTGGCGCTCGACGAGGACACCGCCACCGTGGACCACGGCGATGTCGCGACCGGTGCCGTCGTGGGGTCGCCCATCGTGCAGTGGCTCGGCGAGACCACGGACGCGATCGACGGCTTCGTGCAGTCGGTCGTGCTGAACACCCCCGCGGACCTGACCGCCGACGCCCTCGACGCGATCCTCACCGCCGTGGTCGGGCGGCACGACATGCTGCGCGCCAGGCTGGTGCGCGGCGACCGCTGGAGTTTCGACATCCCGGAGGCGGGTCGGGCCGTCGCGTCACGGCAGGCTTTGTGGCAGGAGAGCGACCGGCCACTCGACGAATGTGTCGCGCTCGCCACCGATGGGCTGGACCCGGCGGGCGGCGTGATGCTGCGTGCCGTCTGGCGACGCGAGCAACGGCAGCTGGTCGTGGTCGTCCACCACGTGGTGATCGACGGCGTGTCCTGGCGCGTCCTCATGGACGACCTGGCCACCGCCTGGCGGCAGTTCGCCTCGGGCGCGCCGATCGAGCTGCCCGGGGTGGGCACGTCGTTCCGGCGCTGGACGCAGTTGCTGGAGCAGGCCGCGTTCGACGCGGATCGCGCCTACTACCGGCGTCCCCTGCCGGGACCGGACGGGCCGGTGGGCAGGCGCGCGCTGTCCGAGGCCGACACCGTGGCGGGGGAGCGGGTGCGGACCGTCTCGGTCGGCGCCGAGGTCACGGCCGCGCTGCTGGGCGATATCCCCGCGAAGTTCCACGCCGGGGTCAACGATGTGCTGCTGACCGCGCTCGCCGTCACCCTCGCCCGGTGGCGCCGCGACCTCGGACAGGACCAGACGTTCGCGCACATCGAACTGGAGGGCCACGGCCGCGAGGGACGGTTCGTGGCGGACGCCGCCGGATTCGAACCGGAGCTCTCGCGGACCGTGGGCTGGTTCACCACCCTGTTCCCGGTGACCGTGGACCCCGGCGCGGCAGCCGATTTCACCGCGCCCGCGTATCTGGCCGCCGCGCTGAAGGCAGTCAAGGAAGACCTGGCCCGGGTGCCGGGCAACGGCGTGTCCTACGGCGCCCTGCGGTATCTGCACGGCACCGAGTTCGACGCGCCCGCCCCGCAGGTGCTCTTCAACTACCTGGGCCGCTTCGACGCTGGCGCCTCCGGGGAATGGCAACTCACCGGTGCCACCGGACAATTGGGCGAGAAGCGCGACCCGAGGATGCGCCTGCCCCGCGCCCTGGAGTTCAACGCGATCACCGAACCCGCCGCGACCGGTGCGTACGAACTGACCACCGCCATCTCCTGGCCCGGCGGGATGTTCACCGACGAGGACATCGCGACTCTCGGCACGTACTTCCAGGAGGTCCTGGCCGGGCTGGCCGCGCTCGACCGGGGCGGCCACTCTCCCAGTGACTTCGGCGCGGTGGCGCTGACCCAGGCCGACGTCGACGCCCTCGACGGCCCGGCGCTGCGCGACATCCTGCCGCTGACCCCGTTGCAGGAGGGCCTGTACTTCCACTCGGTCTTCGACGACGACTCGGCGGGCGCGTACGTCGAGCAGCAGCTGCTGACGCTGGACGGCGAGGTGGACGCCGACCGGCTCGCGGCGGCGGCCACCCGGCTGCTCACGCTCTACCCGAACCTGGCCGCGCGGTTCACGGCCCTCGCTGACGGCCGCGTGGTCTCCGTGCTGGAGAGCGGTGCGGAGGCGCCCTTCACCACGCTGGACCGCCCCGGCATCACCGACGACGAGATCCGCGCCCTGGCCGAGCGGGACCGCCGCGCCGGTTTCGACCTGGCCACCGGTCCGCTGATGCGCTACACGCTCATCCGCGGGGGCTCCGGACGGAACATCCTGGTGCAGACCGTGCACCACATCATCGCCGACGGCTGGTCGGTGCCGCCCATGCTCCGTGCGCTGCTGGCCGAGTACCACGCGCCGGGGAGCGGGTACCCGCGCGGCGGCTTCCCCGACTACGTACGCCACCTCGCCGGACGCGACGACGACGAGAGCGACCGGGTGTGGCGCGATCAGCTCGCCGAGCTGCCCGGGCCCTCGCTGATCGCTGAGGGGCACACCCCGTCCGACCGGTTCGCCGACACCGCCGTCGTGCCGGAGGACGACATCGAAGCGGCGGTCCGCGCGGCCGGTGTGCCGCTGAGCGTGGCCGTGCACAGCGCCTGGGCGGTGACCCTGGGCGGCATCCTGCACGGCAGGGACGTGGTGTTCGGTTCCACGGTGTCCGGGCGGGACGCGGAGGTGCCCGGCATCGAGGACATGGTGGGTCTGTTCATCAACACGATCCCCGTGCGCGCCCGGTGGGCCGGTACCACCACGGCCCGCGAGCTGCTCGCCGCCGTGCGGGAACACCAGAGCGCGGTGCTGCCGCACCAGCATGTCTCGCTGGCGAGGATCGGCCGTCAGGCCGGTGCGGGCACGCTGTTCGACACCCTGGTGGTGTTCGACGTGGCGACCGATGTGGACGCGCTGCGGCGGCCCGACGACACGCTGGTCATTGCCGACATCGTCAACGAGGGTGCCCCGCACTACCCGTTGACACTGGTGGTCGAGCGCGCGCTCGACGGGCGTCCGCGCTTCAACCTGATCTACGACGGCGCCCTGCTGCGGGAGGCGACCGCCCGGTCGATTCTGCGCACGTTCACCCGGACCCTCACCGGCCTGCTCACCCGGCCGGACGCCCCGGTCGATGACCTGGCGCCGGAGGGCGACGCCCGGCGTCCCGCGGCGCCGGTCACCCCGACGACCCTGGGCGCGCTGTTCGACGCCGCCGCGCGCCGCGACCCGGCCGCCACCGCCGTCACCCGGTGCGACCTCGACGGCGGCACCCGGTCACTCACCTACGGCGAACTGGCGGACGCGAAGAACGAGCTGGCCTCGGTCCTGCGCGCGGCCGGGGTCGGGCCGGGCCTGCGGGTAGCCGTCGCCGTCCCGCGCTCCGTCGAGCAGGTTGTCGCCCTGGTCGCGATCGTCAGCGCGGGCGGTGCGTACGTACCGCTGGACCTGGCGTACCCGGACGAGCGGCTGGAGTACCTCCTCGCCGACGCCGCCCCGCAGGTCGTCCTGGTGGACCGTGAGCAGCGCGACCGCTTCACCCGGCTGCTGACCCGGGCGGGTGTGCGGGCCCGGGTGCTGGTACAGGGAGACGAACTGCCGCGGGCCTCCACCGAGCCCGGTCCCGAGCCCGGGTGGCACGACCCCGCGTACGTGATCTACACATCCGGATCGACCGGCCGGCCCAAGGGAGTCGTCGTCCCGCACTCCAGCGTGGTGTCGCTGCTCGCGAACACGCGCTCCGACATGGACTTCGGCACGCACGACGTATGGGTGCAGTTCCACTCCTTCTCCTTCGACTTCGCCGTATGGGAGCTGTGGGGCGCGCTGGCGCACGGTGGTGAGCTGCTGGTGCCGGAGTACAGGCTGACCCGCTCGCCGGTCGACTTCCACCGGCTGGTCCGCGAGCGCGGAGTGACCGTGCTCAACCAGACCCCGTCGGCGTTCTACCAGTTCATCGAGGCCGACCGGCATGCCGGTGAGCCGTTGCCCGCACTGCGCCGGATCATCTTCGGCGGCGAGGCACTGGACCTCGGGCGGCTGCGCGGCTGGGTCGAGCGGCACGGCACCGGATCGCCCGAGCTGGTCAACATGTACGGCATCACCGAGACCACCGTCCATGTCACCCACCGGGTGCTGACCGACGAGGACTTCGGCGGCGGTGACGACGTCAGCCCGATCGGCGGCCCGATTCCGGGCCTGGTCACCTATCTGCTCGACGACCGGCTCCGGCCGGTGCCGCCGGGCCGGGTGGGCGCCATCTACGTCGCCGGTGATCAGGTGTCGCTCGGCTACCTGGGCAGGCCGGGGCTCACCGCGGGCCGGTTCGTGGCCGACCCGTTCGCGGGCGACGGCTCCCGCATGTACCACACGGGCGACCTCGCCGTCCGCACCCTCGACGGCGAGCTGGAGTTCACCGGCCGCGCCGACGATCAGGTCCAACTCAAGGGTTTCCGCATCGAGTTGGGCGAGGTGGAATCGGCGGTCAGGGAACTCGACGGTGTGGTGGACGTGGCCGTCACGGTGGCGGACGGCGGCGACCACCTGGTCGCGCACGTCGTGGGCCGGGTGCCGGATGACTTCGTCGAGTCGCTGTCCACGAAGCTGCCCGTGCACATGGTGCCGGGGCGGGTGCTGCCGGTCGACGCTCTGCCGCTGACGGTCAACGGCAAGCTGGACCGCAAGGCCCTGATCGAGCGCGCCGCACAGGACGACACCCCGGTGGCGGCGAGCGACGACGCGCTCGCCGCGCTGACCGGCATCTTCACCGAGACGCTGCCCGAGTCTGCCGTCGACGGCGACACCGACTTCTTCCGGGCCGGGGGCGACAGCATCGTCGCCATCACCGTGATCAACCGGGCCAGGGCGCTCGGCCTGCCGATCGTGCCACGCGACGTGTTCCTCCACAGGACGCCGCGCGCGCTCGCCGAGCACCTGGGAACACGTACCCCGAAGGCCGAGGCTCCCGCCTCTGTCCGCCGCGCGGACGGCCCGCTCCCGCCGACGCCGATCATCCTGCGCCAGCGGGAACTGGGCGGATCGCTCTCCCGGTTCGCCCAGGCCAGAAGGCTGGTGGCGCCCGAGGGCACCGGGCTCGCCGACGTCGAGCGCGCCGCGAACGCCGTCGTGGCCGCGCACCCGGCCCTCCGGCTGCGGCTGCGCGTCGAGCACGGGGTGTGGGCCCTGCGCACCGAGCCCGCCCGCGAGGTCACCGTCGTGACGACGGACACCACCGACGTGACGGAGGCGGCGAACGAGGCCGCCGGACGGCTCGACCCCGCGTCCGGGAACGTGGTCGCGTTCTCGTGGCAGGAGGCGAGCCGGACCCTGGTGGTCACCGCGCACCACCTCGCCGTCGACGCGGTGTCCTGGCTGATCCTGCTGGACGACCTGGCCACCGCCCTGCGCGGGGAGCCTCTGGCGCCGCCGACCACGTCGTACGCCGAGTACGCCGAGGCGCTGACCCTCCAGTCCGCCCAGGCCATCGACGGCCTCGGGACGTGGCTCACCACGCTCGCCGCGCCCCAACTCCTGCCAGCCGTCGGGGAGTTGCGCGAGACCACCGTCGTGCTCGCGCCCGACGTGAGCGACCGCGTGACGCGCACCGCGCCCGCGACCCTCGGTGTCGGACTCACCGAGCTGCTGTGCGGCGCCCTGCGCACCGCGCTGACCCGCGTCCAGCCGTCGCCCACCGACCTCGCGATCGAGCTGGAGCGGCACGGCCGGGTCCCGGCGCTGGAACACCACGACTACACCCGCACCGTCGGCTGGTTCACCTCCATCGCGCCCGTACGCCTCAGCGCGCACACCGACCCCGTCGCGGCGGCGTACGAGGTGGCCGAACGCCAGCCGGACGAGCGCGGACACCTCGCCTACGGGCAGCTCAGGTACCTCAACCCGCAGACGGCCCCGCTGCTGAACGCCCGCCCGCAGGTGCTGTTCAACTATCTCGGCCGGGGCGGCGAGTCCCAGGCGCCGCGCATCACCGGCCGTGACCAGGGCAGCCCGTACGCCGTCGAGGTCAACGCCTGGACCGACGCGGCCACCGGAAGTCTGCACGCGGACTTCACCCTCACCGAGGGCATCCCGGACGAGATCGCCGAGCACTGGCGCAGCGCGCTGGAACACCTCGCGGACGCCTCCGTGACGGCCGAGCGCACCGCACCGGTCACCCCGCTCCAGCGGGGCCTGTTCTTCCAGGCGCAGATGGCGGGCTCGGCCGGACACTATGTCGCGCAGAGCTGGTTCACCTTCGACCGGCGCCTGGACACCGACGCGCTGGCCGAGGCGATGGCGTACGTCATCGCGCGGTATCCGGTCGTGGGCGCCGGATTCGCCACCGACACCGACGGAAACCCAGTCCAGGTGCTGGGGGCGGGGCGGCGGGTCGACGTCCGCACGGTCACCCTCGCCACGGACGCGGAAGTCGATGCCCTGCGTGCCCGGGACCGCGACACCGGATTCGATCCGGGGGAGCCGCCGCTGATCCGGCTGACCGTGGTGCGGCTGCCCGACGACCGCGACGGGCTGCTGCTCAGCTACCACCTGCTGCTGTGGGACGGCTGGTCCCGCGAGATCGTGCTGCGGGAGCTGTTCGACGCCTATCAAGCCGTCCTCGCGGGCGAGTTGCCCGAACCGACCCCGGCCACGCCGAGCTTCGAGGACCACGCCCGGGCGCTCGACGCCAGGGACTCCGCCGTATCGGAGCGCTTCTGGGCGGAGCACCTGGCCGGGCTCCCCGGCCCGACGCTGCTCGCCGGGCCGGCGCCGTCCCTCACCGACGACCTCCCGGCCACGCTCGTGCACACGCTGCCCGCCGAGCTGTCGGAGCTGCTGCGGGACGCGGCCAGGGCGCACGGCGTCACGCTGAACTCGGTGCTGACCGGCGCGTTCGGCCTCCTGCTCGGCGCCCATACGGGCCGCAGCGACGCCGTGTTCGGCGTGACCGTCTCCGGCCGTGAGGGCGAGGGCCTGGACACCATCGTCGGCGTGCTGCTCAACACCGTGCCGATGTGGACGCGGGCCCGGCCGGACGACACGGTCGGCGCGTATCTGTCGGCCGTCCAGGCGGCCAGGGTCGAGGCGATGGAGCACGAGCACCTGGGGCTCGGCGAGATCCAGCGGGCCAGCGGGCACGACACCCTGTTCGACAACCTGTTCGTGCTCCAGAACTTCCTGGACATGGACGCGTTCGCCGAGATGAACGCCCGGCACGGCATCACCTCGGTGAAGGCCGACGACTCCACCCACTACCCGTTCACCTGGGTCGTCACCCCCGGCGACCGGCTCACGGTCAAGCTGGAGTACCGCGACGAGGACACCGCGAACGCCCGTCGTCTCCTCGGCGACTATCTGCGCGTGCTCGAAGACCTGGTCCGCGCCACCGGGCCGGTCGGCGCGCTGCGCGGCCTGGGCCCGGAGCCCGCGCGGGGGGAGCGGACGGACATCGGCACGGACACCGTGGTCGACCGGTTCGACCAGGCGGCGGACCGCGACCCGGGGCGGGTGGCGCTCGTCGCCCACGGCTCGACCATGACCTTCGCCGAGCTGCGGGACCGCAGCCGCGCCGTGGCCGGTGCGCTCGCGCGGCGCGGCATCGGCCCCGAGACGACCGTGGGTCTCGCGATCCCGCGCTCCCTCGACTCGATCGTGGGCCTGTTCGCCGTGCTGCGCGTCGGCGCCGCGTATGTGCCGCTGGAGCTGGACCACCCGGACGAGCGGATCGCCGCGATCGTCGCGGACGCCCGCCCGGAGGTGATCCTCACGGTGAGCGCCGTGTCGCCCCGGCTGACGGGCGAGCTGATCGAGCTGGACCGTCCGCTGCCCGAGGCCGAGCCGTACGTGACGTTCGCGCCGGACGACCCGGACCGGCTGCGGCACCCCGCGTACACGATCTACACCTCCGGATCGACCGGGAAGCCCAAGGGCGTGGTGACCGAGTACGCCGGGCTCACCAACATGCTGATCAACCACCAGCGCCGGATCTTCGAACCGGTGCTGGCCGAGCACGGCCACCGGGTCTTCCGGATCGCGCACACCGTGTCGTTCGCGTTCGACATGTCGTGGGAGGAACTGCTGTGGCTCGCCGACGGGCACGAGGTGCACATCTGCGACGAGGAGTTGCGCCGTGACGCGCCCCGACTGGTCGAGTACTGCCTGGAGCACGGCATCGACGTCATCAACGTGACCCCGACCTATGCCCAACAGCTCGTCGCCGAGGGCCTGTTGGACCGTCCGGATCGGCGTCCGCCGCTGGTGCTGCTGGGCGGCGAGGCCGTCACGCCGACGCTGTGGCAGCGGCTCGCCGAGACCGAGGGGACGGTCGGCTACAACCTGTACGGACCCACCGAGTACACCATCAACACCCTCGGCGTCGGCACCTTCGAGTGCGAGGACCCGGTGGTGGGCGTGGCCATCGACAACACCGATGTCTACGTACTGGACCCGTGGCTGCGGCCGCTTCCGGACGGAGTCCCCGGTGAGCTGTACGTGGCGGGCATCGGCATCGCGCGCGGCTATCTCGGGCAGCCCGCCCAGACCGCCCACCGCTTCGTGGCGTGCCCGTTCGGCGCACCCGGCGAGCGCATGTACCGCACGGGGGACCTGGTGGTCCGGCGGCCCGATGGCAACCTGATGTACCTGGGCCGCACCGACCAGCAGGTCAAGATCCGGGGGCACCGGGTCGAACCGGGCGAGGTCGAGGCCGCCTTCGCGGCACATCCGGCGGTGCGGTTCGTCGCCGCGGTCGCCCAGCCCGACCCGCAGGTCGACGGCGCGTACCGGCTGGCCGCCTATCTGGTGCTGGAGGGGGCGGAGCTGGCGGCGGTGGCGTCCGAGGTGGGCGCCGGGCTGCCGGACTTCCTGCGCCCGACGCACTACGCCCAGGTCGACAGCATCCCGCTCACGGTCAACGGGAAGGCCGACACCAAGGCACTGCCGGAGGCCAAGCCGCTGGGCGCGCTGACCACGGCGGGGGAGCGGGCACCGGCGACGGAGACCGAGATCGTGGTGTGCGAGTTCTTCGCCGAGGCACTGGACCTGGACGACGACGAGGTGAGCGCGGTGAGCGACTTCGTGTCCCTGGGAGGGCACTCCATGCTGGCGGTGCGGCTGATCGGGCTGCTCCGCCGGGAGTACGGCCCCGTGATCACGATCCGAGACCTGTTCACCCTGCGAACCCCGGAAGCGATGGCCCGCCATCTCGATGACAACTCCTGACGCGCAGCACGCGCAGCCCACGCAGCGGCCCCGTCCGGGGTCCGACATCCTCCGGACCGCCCTGCGCCGCAACATCGGCGCCATGGCCGGGGGCACCGTCCTCATGGGCCTGTACCAGGCCGGTGAGACCGCCTTCCCCATCGCGCTCGGCCTGATCGTGGAGCACACGATGCGGGACCGGAACCTCGGCGCGCTCGGCCTGTCGATCGCGGCGCTGGCAGTGATCATCACGACGGTGTCGCTGTCGTGGCGGTTCGGGATGCGCATCCTCCAGAAGGCCAACACCACCGAAGCGCACCGCTGGCGGGTGAAGGTCGCGGGCTGCGGCCTCCAGCCGGTGGCCAGGGACATGGACCTCAAGTCCGGCGAGGTGCTGACCATCGCCACCGAGGACGCCGACCAGACCGCCGACATCATCGAGGTGGTGCCGCTGCTGATCAGCTCGCTGGTCGCGGTGCTCGTCGCGGCGGTCGCGCTGGGCCTGGCCGACGTCCGGCTCGGCCTGCTGGTGATCGTGGGAACCGTCGCGATCCTGTCGGTCCTGAGCGTGCTGTCCAAGCGGATCGGCTCCAGCACCCGCGAACAGCAGGCCCGGGTGGCGCGGGCGGGCGCGAAGGTCGCCGACCTGATCACCGGCCTGCGCCCGCTGCACGGCTTCGGCGGCAACCACGCGGCGTTCCGCTCCTACCGCAAGGTCAGCACGGAGGCGAAGCACCAGGCCATCACGGTCGCCAAGGTGAACGGCGTGTACGCGGGCACCGCGCTGGCCCTCAACGCGGTCCTCGCCGCCGCCGTGACCCTCACGGCGGGTTCGCTGGCGTGGAGCGGCCGGATCAACATCGGGGAACTCGTCATGGCCGTGGGGCTGGCGCAGTTCATCATGGAGCCCCTCAAGTTGTTCTCGGAGATGCCGAAGTACGTGATGATGGCGCGCGCCTCGGCCGAGCGGATGGCGCTGGTGCTGGCCGCGCCGCCGGTGACGGCCCCCGGGCCGGGGCACCCGGCCGCGGGCGGGGACCTCGACGTCGACTGCGTCCGGTACGGGTCCCTGCGCAGGCTGAAGTTCACGGTGGCCGCGGGCGAGTTCGTGGCCATCGCCGCCTACCAGCCGCGCGCGGCGGCCGACCTGGCGTCGGTGCTGGCCGTGAACGTCCCGCCCGGCGCGTACGAGGGCGTGGTGCGGGTCGGCGGGGAGGAGCTGGCGGACCTGTCGATCGAGGAGGTCCGCGGGTACCTGCTGGTGAACCCGTACGACGGGGAGATCTTCGCGGGCACCCTCCGGACGAACATCGACCCGTCGGGCACCAGCCGCATGGTGCCCGAGGCCGTCGAGGCGTCCATGCTGACCGACGTCGTCGCCCTCCACCGCGAAGGACTCGACTACGGTGTCCGCGACCGCGGTGCGAACCTCTCGGGCGGTCAGCGCCAACGGCTGTCCCTGGCACGGGCCTTGGCGGCCGACACCGACGTCCTCGTCCTGCACGACCCGACGACAGCGGTCGACGCGGTGACCGAGCAGCTCATCGCGCGCAACGTGGCGAAGCTGCGCCGGGGCCGCACCACCGTCGTGATCACCAGCAGCCCGGCCCTCCTGGACGCCGCCGACCGTGTCCTCGTGCTGGACGACGGCGTCATCACCGCCGAGGACACCCATCGCCGCCTCCTCGCCACCGACGAGGGCTACTGCGCGGCGGTGGCGAGATGACGACCTCGGCTAGTCCAGCGCCCAGGCGACGTCCCTGAGCAGGGCCTGTCGCCAGCCCGCCCGGTCGTGGCCGGACGCCGACCGCGAGACCCGTACGGTCGCGCCGCTGCGTCCGGCCAGGGTCTCGGTCAGCTCGCAGTGGGGGAGCATCGCGGTCTCGTGCTCCCCCACGTCGAACGCGACGCGCAGACCGGACAGGTCGGGGCGCTCCCGCAGGCGTGCGGCGAGGGTGCCGCCGACCGGGCCGCCCAAGGGGTCCGGCAGATCCGCGGCGCCGGGCGTCCACCAGAACGACCCCGACTGGCAGGCGATACGGGACACCAGGTCCGGGAACTCCAGCGCCGCGTACACCGCGCTCAGCCCGCCAAGGCTCTGCCCGGCGACCGCCAGCCGGTTCGGGTCGGCGGGCACGCCGGACTCCGCCACCAGCGGCAGCAGTTCGTCCCGGATCGCCTCCCACAGCTCGGGCCGGCACGCGAACTCGGCCTCCCGGTCCGTGGCCGGGAGGAACACGAGCGTGACGGCGGGCATCTCGCCACCGGCGTGGGCCGCGTCGAACGCCGTCATGGCCGGGTGCAGATACAGCCAGTCGTCCCCGTCGAGCAGCAGGACCACGGGCCCGCCGCCGCCCACCGGGTGGACGCGCACGGTGCGCCGCCCGCCGAGCCGTTCGCTGTTCCAGCGGATCCGGGTGCGCGGGAGGGGCAGCACGTCCGTGTCGCCGATGGCGGGCCAGTGCGGCTGGGCCGGGGCGTCCGGGGTCGCGGCGATGGACCGGTCGCCCCCGGCGCCGACCGGGTTGAACGGATCGGCGTGCGCCGCGTCGTCCACGAGGAACTGGTAGGTCACCCGCAGCCGCGCGGGCATGCGCACCTCGGCGTACCAGCAGTCGGTGTCGCCCCACCGGCGCAGGGGCACCGGCTCCGACCAGCTCTCGAAGCCGAGGACCGCCGGGGACCCGCGCCACAGGAACAGGGTCACCCAGCCGCCGCCGTCTGCGGGTAAGGACGCGGGTGTCCCCGCCGCCGCCCAGAACGCGTCGGTGCCGGGGGTGCCGGGCAGTCCGAACTCGACGAAGGCGTTCTCCCTGTTGGACGTGCCCAGGCGCATGAACGTCTCCTTGTGAGAGGGAAGGGACACGGATAAGCTCCAGTCAATTAGGCGAACCTAACCTAAGTTTGGCGTTCACATCAGGAGAACCCTGACCGATGCTCTGCACCAGACTGACGAACGCGCGGTTCGTCACCATGGACCCCGACCATCCCCTCGCCCACGACCTGGGCGTGTGGCGCGGCCGGATCGTGGGCCTGGACGAGGCCGTGACCTCCCTCCCCGCCCGCAAGGTGATCGACCTTCAGGGCGCCACCGTACTGCCCGGGTTCGTCGACGCCCATGTGCACCTGGCCTGGACCGGCTTCAAGCAGAACACTCCGAGCATCGCGGGGTGCACACGGGTCGACGAGGCGCTCGCCCTCGTGGAGGAGGCCGTCGCCCGGCAGGGCTCACCGGGCGCCTGGGTGAGCATCGCCGGTTACGACCAGCGGGCCCTGGGCCGCCACCTGACCGCCGCCGAACTGGACCGGGTCAGCCACGGGCGCAAGGTGTTCATGCTGCACGACTCCGGGCACGGCTGCGTCGTCAACTCCGCCGTCCTGGAGCTGCTCCCCGCCGACCTTCCGCACGAGAACGGTTTCCTGGCCGAGGGCGCCATGGGGGCCGCCCGCGCGCTGCGCCTGCCGCACTCCCAGGCGGACCTGGCCGAGGCGATCGGGCGCGCCGCCCGGGGCTGCCTGGCCGAGGGCGTCACCACCTGCGCCGAGGCGGGCATCGGCGGCACCCTCTTCGGGCACAGCCCGGTCGAACTGGGTGCCTATCAACTCGTCCGCGAAGAGGGCCTGTTGCCGCTGCGGGTCCAGCTCATGGTGTCCGCCGACCGGCTGCGTACGGTCGCCGCACACGAAGCCGACGGCATACCCCGGGCCCTCGACCTCGGCCTGCGCACCGGGTTCGGCGACGACCGGCTCTCCGTCGGCGCGCTGAAGATCTTCACGGACGGCGGGATGATGGCCCGGACCGCCGCGCTCAGCAGCCCGTACGAGGGGCTGGACCACGCGGGTGAGGTGCAGGACGACCCGGAGGTGCTCGCGGACACCATCGTGGACGGCCACCTGGCCGGGTGGCAGCTCGCCGTCCACGCGATCGGCGACCGCGCGGCCGACATCGCCCTGGACGCCCTGGAGCGGGCCCAGCGCCTCCGCCCGCGCCCCGGCGCCCGCCACCGCATCGAGCACGCCGGTCTGATCCGCCCCGACCAGCTCCCGCGCTTCGCGCGGCTCGGCGTCAGCGCGGTCGTCCAGCCCAACTTCCTGCGCTCCTTCGGCGACGACTACGCGGCGATCATGGGCGAGGAGCGGGCGCCCTGGCTCTACCGCGGCCGGGCGTTCCTGGACCACGGCATTCCCCTCGTCGGCAGCTCCGACCGCCCCGTCACGGACGGATCTCCGCTGCGGGCCATCCAGTTCATGGTCGAGCGCGCCTCCGGGTCCGGCCGGGTGATCGGCCCGGACGAGGGCATCACCGTCGACGAGGCCCTGCACGCCTACACGGTCGCGGGCGCGTTCGCCTGCCACCTGGAGGACAGCGTGGGAAGCCTCACCCCGGGCAAGTGCGCCGACCTGGTCGTGCTGGGCGACGACCCCCGGCGGGTCGGCGCTTCGCGCATCGGGAACATCGAGGTGGTGGCGACGTACGTCGACGGCCGCGACACCGGGACGTCGGCGTCGTGAGCGGTACGTCGGCGGTTGTCGTACGCCGTGCGCCGACGGCCCCCGTGCGTACCGCCCGTCCGGAGGACGCCGCCGAACTCGCCGCCCTGTCCCGGCCCTTCGTGCGCTCGGGCGCGCTGCGGGAGCGGCCCGTCTCGCTCTACGCCACCCACGCGGCCGACTTCCTCGTGACGCAGGCCCCCGACGGCACCCTCGAGGGCTGCGTGGGCCTGCGCGTGCACTCCGCAGCGCCGGGGGAGGGCCGCGGGCCCGCGGGCGTCGTGTACAACTTCTGCGTGGCCGGGTGGAGGCAGGGCAGCGGCGTGGGAGCCGTGCTCCTGCGCGCGGTGCTGGCCAGGGCGCGCGCCCAGTCGCTCGATTCCCTGTTCACGGCGACGACCGGCGGTGGCGGCCTGTTCCTCCGGTACGGATTCGCCCCCACGGCCGTACGCCTGGCGCCTCCGTCCTGGGTGGAGTCGCTGGATCCCCGGCGCGATGCGCGGATCCTCGCGCGCAGCCTGTGACCGGGGTCGGTGTCAGCGGTGCGATGCCGCGGCGCTGTGGTCCGGCACCACGGTGGTGCCGTCGCCCGTCTCGCCGAGGGCGCCGCGCAGCACCGCGTGCGGCACGCGGCCGTCGAGCACGTGTGCCCCGCGTACGCCGCCCCGGACGGCCCGCAGACAGCCCTCCATCTTCGGCAGCATCCCGCTGGCCAGCCCCGGCAGCAGCTCGTCCAGCGCGTCGGCCGTCAGGTGCCGGATCACCTCGGTGCTGTGCGGCCAGTTCGCGTAGAGGCCCGCCACATCGGTGAGCATCACCAGTCGCTCGGCGTCGAGGGCCACGGCCAGGGCGGACGCCGCGAGGTCGGCGTTGACGTTGTAGATCTGCCCGTCCGCGCCGCGCGCCACGGGGGAGACCACCGGGATGTGCCCGCGCTCCAGGAGTGTGCGCACCATGCCCGGGTTCACGTCCACGACGTCGCCGACGAGTCCGATGTCCACCGGCCGTCCGTCCACCCAGGCGGGCCGCCGCACGGCGGTCATCGTGTGCGCGTCCTCGCCGGTCATGCCCACGGCGTAGGGCCCATGGGCGTTGATGTGGCCGACCAGCTCCCGCTGGACCCGGCCGGTGAGCACCATGCGCACCACCTCCATGGTCTCCGCCGTGGTCACCCGCAGGCCCGCCTCGAAACGGGTCTCCAGGCCGAGCCGGTCGAGCATCGCGCTGATCTGCGGCCCGCCCCCGTGGACGACGACCGGACGCAGACCCGCGTGCCACAGCTCCACGACGTCGGCGGCGAAGGTGCGGTGCAGTTTGGCGTCCACCATGGCGTGGCCGCCGAACTTGACGACGACGGTGCTGCCCCGCGACCCCTCCACCTGGAGGGGTAACCCGGTGGGCGGATCCGCCGGATCCGCGTCCCCGCACGCGCTGACGACCGGTCTCATGTGTGCTCCCGCACCGCTCGAACCGCCAAGATTTTCTTAGCTTAGCCTAACCTCAGTGACGGCAAGAGTTCTCGGACCGATTGTCGGTGGGTGCTGTCATAGTCGGCGGCATGATGACTCCGCTCGCGTGGGTGCCCGCGATCCACGGCCATGAACTGGCCCTGGACGGGACGAACCTGAGATGCCGTAAGGCCAATGGCCAGGTCCTGAAATCCATCCCCGGTGCCGTGCGGAGAAGCCCGGTCGGCGAGCAATTCGCGGCACTTCAGGAGCAGTTGACCCGGCACGAGGGGGAGTGCCGCGCCACCGTGGAGTCATGGCTGCTGGGCGGACGCGCCGGACGAGACCTTCGCCGTATGGCCCTGGATGTGGGAGTCGCTCCACTACGAGAAGGATCGCCACGGATACACGTTCATGGCGCCGAACGGCCGCCGGTTCATGGGCCACCGGGTCCTCGGCCCGCGCGAGGAGCGGGTCGGCCCGAACGGCCACATGTTCCATGACGGCCGGGACTTCTGGTGGCACACCGGCGACGGCGGGGAAGAGCGGGTGCACCGCGTTGACCTGGTGACCGGTGAGCTCGCCGACGCCGGGCTGCCGGAGTTCTTCGACCCCTCCCTGCTCGACGAGGACGAGCGATGGGACCTCGAGTCCTCGTCGCTGGCGCTGCTGCCGTACGGCGTCAAGGGCTCACCGCTCGGCAGCGACGGCACGCGTGTGGGCCTGCGGGTCGCCCGCGACAGCGCGACCGGGGAGGTCCGCTATCACCGGATCGACGGCGTTCACGGCACGCTCGACGGGGCCGGGCCCACCGCCATCTGGGGTCTGCTCGACATACCCGGCTCAAAGAAGCGGCTGGTGCTCAGCGGCGGTGTCGGCATGTACCGCCCGGTGGTGGCCCGCGACGCCGACACGGGTGAGTGCTATTGGCAGGCCGAGCTGAAGAACGACGGCTGGGCCGACAGCGAGCCCGACCCGGTGGCCGCCGGGACCCGGCTCATACCGCCGCCCGCCTTCTGGCACTTCCTCACGCCGCGCGACCCCGCCGGATCGCAGGCGCTGCGGCAGATCACCGAGGACACCGTGCGGCGCCTGCTGAAGGCCGCCGGCACCTCCGAGGAGGCGCTGCGGACCGCCGTCGGACGGCTGCTGCCCGAGGTGAGCCATCCGCTGCTCGTCCGCGGCGTCGTCGGATGCGTCGGGGAAGCCGCCCGGATGAGGGCCCACCGGGACCGGATCCTGACCCGGCTGAAGCGGGCCCGCCGGGCACGCCTGAAGGTGTCGGAGGAGGACCTGGGCGCGGCGCTGGAGGGGCTGGTCGGCAAGTGCGGCAGCGGCTACGGCGGCACGGTGGCGCAGATCGAGCTGACCTCGGCATTTTTCTCCGGTGCCATCGACGCGGACGCCGCGATGGAACGCTGGCCGGCCCACGGCAGCGCCTTCGACTGGACCGAACTTCCGGGGCGTATCGGGGGCCTCGCGGTCCGCGCGGTCAGCGCCGTCACCCCTGGCACCCACCGCCGGGCGCTGGCCCGGCTGCCGAGGTTCTGGGCCCTGACGCCGCTGGCCGCACCGGGACTGGGGCGAGGACTGCTGGACAGCGAGCAGCGGGCCGCGCTGTCCGACGAGAACGGCGCGCTGATGCCGTTGAGCATCACCATGCTCCACAGCGAGTGGGGCCGTTCCCATGCCGGTGCCACCCGGGACATCGCGGCGTTCCTGCAACGGGGGACCGTGCCCCGCCCCGCAGGTGTCCTCGACATCCAGGAGGTGCCCGAGAGCCGCGCCACGCCCGAGCGGCTGCACCGGATCGTGGACGAGCTGGAGCGCGTCGGACCGGTCCCCTTCGCCCCCGCCGCGGCCGCCCGGCTCGCCGAAGCCACCGGTCTCGACCGCGCCGCGGCGGCCCTGCTCATGGCGGGCCTGCCGCACATCACGGACGACGGGCACAACTTTCTGCCACCAGGGACCCGTAAGGCCCTGGGCCTGAAGGTGGCGGAGGCCAAGGCCGCCTGCGACATGCTCCGCCGCCTGCCGGAGGCCGCCCGCCTGGAGCTGTACGACGCCGCCCTGCCCGACGACCCGGCCGGGCTGTGGGACCAGACCGCGATGGCGGAGCGGCTGGCCCGGGCCTGGAAGGAGGCCGCCGCCCGGCCCTGACCCCTGGCAGGTGGCAGCCGGCGCGGGCGCGGGGTGGTCGGCCCCCGCGCCTGCGCCAGCTTTGCTTGGTCTCAGGCCCTTAAGTTGTCGCGCTGAGGTGTCTTTTGCCCACCGCGAGCCGTGGGCGATGGTTTCGGGCCAGTGGTGATCCCGCCACGACGGCGGCCTCCGCGCCGCCGCCGGTCGACAGGGAGAGAGCGATGTCCACGAATCACCCGAAATCCACTGTTCCCCCGTTGCTGGGCAGAGGGCCGCAGGGAGTCTTCCGGCGCACCCTGCCCTCCGAGCAGCCCGCCGGTGAGCGCATGGTGCGCACGCTCGGCCTCACCCAGCTCACCATGATCGGTATCGGCGCCATCATCGGGGCCGGAATCTTCTCCCTGGCCGCGGCCGTGGCCAAGGACGTCGCCGGTCCGGCCGTGCTGATCTCGTTCCTGGTGGCCGGGGCGGCCTCCCTGTGTGCCGCCTTCGCCTACGCGGAGTTCGCCGGGCTGGTCCCGAAGGCCGGATCGTCGTACACGTACTGCGCCGCCGTCCTCGGCGAGATCGTCGGCTGGATCATCGGCTGGGACCTGCTGTTGGAGTACACCGCCATCGTCGCCGTCGTCGCGATCGGCATGTCGGGCTACATGGGCTTCCTGCTGGAGAACGTCGGCATCCACCTGCCCACCTGGGCGCTGGGCGCGCCCGGCACCGGCGACGGACACAAGATCGATCTGCTGGCGAGCCTCATCTGCCTGGGCGTGGCCTGGCTGCTGACGCGTGGCACCCGCACCTCCGCGCGCGTGGAGACGGTCCTGACCTTCGTCAAGATCGCCATCGTGCTCGTCGTGATCGTGGTCGGCTTCACCAAGGTCGACTCCGGCAATCTGACGCCCTTCGCCCCCTTCGGGCTCGACGGGGCGTTCACCGGAGCGGCGACCGTCTTCTTCGCCGTGTTCGGCTACGACGCCCTGAGCACTGCCGCGGAGGAGTCGGTGGAGGCCCGCAACAAACTGCCCAAGGCGATGATGCTCTCCCTGGCGATCTCGATGGGGCTGTACGTCCTGGTGTGCATCGTGCTGACCGGCGTCCAGCACTACAGCGAACTCAACCCCAACAGCGGCATCTCCAGCGCCTTCGCGAGCGTCGGGCTGAACGGGCTGGCCAATGTCATCGCCGTCGGCGCGGTGATCGGCATCGTCACCGTGACGTTCTCCTTCATGATGGGCGCCTCCCGCCTGTGGTACGCCCTCAGCCGGGACGGGCTGATGCCCGCGTGGTTCGGCGCCATCCACCCGAAGCGCAAGGTTCCGCACCGCGCCACCTGGGTCATCGGCGGCGTGGCCGCCGTCCTGGCGGGCCTGCTGCCCATCAATGCCGTCGCCGATCTCACCAACATCGGCGTGCTGCTGGCCTTCGTGGTGGTCTGCGCGGCCGTCCTGGTCCTGCGCTACACCAAGCCCCACCTCAAGCGGGGCTTCCGCTGCCCGGGCATGCCCTTCGTGCCGGTCCTCGGCATGGTGTTCTCCGTCTGGCTGATGTCGTTCCTGCACTGGGAGACCTGGGTCCGGATGGGCGGCTGGCTCGTCGCGGGCCTGCTCATCTACGCCCTGTACGGATACCGCCGCACCCGGAGCGTCATGCCGGGGGACTCCGTCGACCTCGATGCCCTCGACGCCATGGCCGACTCCGACCGGCCCGAGCCGGACCAGGTCCCGCCCCGGTAGCGGGGCTACGGCGCGGGTTCCTCGACCGGGTGCAGATACGGCTCACCGGCGGGCACCGCGCGCCGCAGGGTGTCGAGCACCGTGCCGAGCAGGGGATTGGTGTTCTCGCCGCGGTGCAGGGCCGTCACCTGGCGGTGCGCGGACCGCTGGGTGACCCGGGTGGCCTGGATCGCCCCGCTCGGCGCGTGGCCGAGCGCCGGGACGACCGCCACCCCGAGCCCCGTGGACACCAACTCCCGTACGACGTCGTAGTTGTTGCTCCGGAACGCGACCTCCGCGTCGAAACCGGCGGCCGCGCAGAGCCGGACCAGCGAGCGGGCCCCGGCCGTGCCCTCCCCGCTGGTGATCCAGCGCGCCTCGGCCAGCTGGGGAAGGCTCGCCCCCAGCCTGCTGTCCGCGGCCCGCAGCAGCACCAGGTCCTCCCGCAGCAACGGGTGGCGGGTCAGCCCGTCGGGCCACTGCCGGGGGCTGAGCCCGTACTCGTAGACCAGGGCGATGTCCAGGTCACCGCTGGTGAGCAGGGCGACGAGATCCTCCGGTTCGCCCTCCTCCAGCTGGATCCGCGCCCGGGGGTGGGTCTCGGCGAGCGCCGACAGCGCCGCGGGCACCAGCCGGACGCTGGCCGTCGGGAAGCTGCCCAGCCTCAGCCGCCCGGTGACCCCGGTGGCCAGCTCCCGCACCTGCTGGTCCAGATCGTCCAGGGCGGCCAGCGCCCGGCCGCTCAGGTCGACCAGGCGGTGGGCCGCGGCGGTCGGACGGATCCCGTGCGCCTCCCGCTCGAACAGGACCAGACCGGTCTCCTTCTCCAGGGTCGAGATCTGCTGCGAGATCGCGGAGGCGGTGTAGCCGAGGTCGCGGGCCGCGACGGCGAACGAGCCGCTGCCGACGACGGCCTTCAGCGTGAGGAGATGCAGGGGCTTGAGCACGGCGGCTCCTCGGGGACAGGGGATGGGCCGGAACCGAGCACCAGGAGCATAAGGATCGCTTGCCCTCCTCCGTCAAGACTATCGCCCTGCTGGGCCTTGTGGCGTGTCCGCGCCCGCCCACATCGTGGGACCGCCGGGGCGGATACGACCGGCGAGTCCCCAGGTGACCGGTGAGCACAGGAGGAGCGAGCGCGGTGAGCACGACAGCACCAGGCATCGGCGGCGTCGACCCGGCAGCGGTGACCGGCGCCCTCGCCCGGGCGGACTGCGGGGAGGTGCACGGCGACGCGGGCCGCCGGGCGCAGTACGCGTCCGACGCCTCCAACTACCGGCAGGTCCCGCTGGCCGTGGTCTTCCCCCGGACACGGCAGCACGTCCTCGCCGCGCTCGCCACCTGCCGCCGCCTCGGCGTGCCCGTCACCGCCCGTGGCGGGGGCACCAGCACCTCCGGCCAAGCCGTCGGCCCCGGCGTGGTGCTCGACTTCTCCCGCCACTTCAACCGGCTGCTCGACCTCGACCCGCAGGCGCGCACCGCGACCGTACAGCCGGGCATCGTCCTGGACGACCTCCAGGCGGCCGCCGCCGGACACGACCTGCTGTTCGGCGCCGACCCCTCCACCCACAGCCGCTGCACCCTGGGCGGGATGATCGGCAACAACGCGTGCGGGACCCACTCCGTGGCCTGGGGCCGAACCGCCGACAACATCGTGGAACTCGACGTCGTCACCTACCGCGGCACCGTGGTGCGCCTCGGCGAGATGACCCAGGGCGAGATCGACGAGGCCATCGCCGCCGGCGGCGACCGCGGCCGGCTCATCGCCTCCCTGTACGACCTCGCCCGGAACAACCTGGCCGCGCTGCGCACCGAGTTGGGGCGGTTCCCGCGCCAGGTGTCGGGCTACGCGCTGGAGCACCTGCTGCCCGAACGCCGCTTCCACCTCGCCCGGGCGCTGGTCGGCAGCGAGGGCACCCTGGCGGTCGTCCTCTCCGCCACCGTTCGCCTCATCCCGCGCCCGCCCGCACGGGCCCTGGTGGTCCTCGGCTACGAGGACGCCTGCGCGGCCGCCGACGCGGTGCCCGCCCTGCTGGACCACCCGCTGCTCGCGCTCGAAGGGCTCGACCAGGCGCTGACCGATGTCGTCACCCGGCCCGAGACCCGCGCGGCCATCGACACCCTCCCCACCGCGAAGGCCTGGATGTTCGCCGAACTCGGCGGCCCGGCCGACGAACTCCCGCCACGCGCCCGGGCGCTCGTCGCAGCGGCCCGGCAGACCACGGGACTCACCGGCAGCGAGGTCATCACCGACCCCGCACGGGCCCGTGCGCTGTGGCGGATCCGCGAGGACGGGGCGGGCCTGGCGACCCGCCTGCCCGACGGGTCCGAAGCCTGGCCCGGGTGGGAGGACGCGGCCGTGCCGCCCGGCCAACTCGGCTCGTACCTGCGCCAGTTCACCGCCCTGCTGGACCGGCACCGGCTGAGCGGCGCCGTGTACGGACACTTCGGCGAGGGCTGTCTGCATGTGCGCATCGACTTCGACTTCACCACCGAACACGGCACGGCCGTCTTCCGCGCCTTCGTCACCGACGCGGCCAAGCTGGTCGTCGCACACGGCGGCTCGCTGTCCGGCGAACACGGTGACGGCCAGGCCCGCTCCGAACTGCTGCCGCTCATGTACGGGCCCGGTGTCATCGCCCTGTTCGAGGAGTTCAAGCACATCTGGGACCCCGACAACGGCCTCAACCCGGGCATGATCGTGCGGCCGCTGCCCGTCGACGGCAATCTGCGGATCACCCCGCACCGCACTCCGCTCCCGCTGACGACGGTCCTCCCCTTCCGCGCCGACGACGGCGACTTCGCCAAGGCCACCCGCCGCTGCGTCGGCGTCGGCAAGTGCCGTACCGCCGCTCCCGGCAGCGGCGTCATGTGCCCCAGCTACCGGGTCACCCGGGACGAGAAGGACTCCACCCGGGGTCGCGCCCGGCTGCTGTACGAGATGACCCGGGGCGAGGTCATCACCGACGGCTGGCGCTCCCGCGAGGTCCGCGACGCCCTGGACCTGTGTCTGTCGTGCAAGGGATGCAGCACCGACTGCCCGGTCGGCGTCGACATGGCCACCTACAAGTCGGAGTTCCTGCACCATCACTACAAGCGGCGCGTCCGGCCCGCCTCGCACTACACCATGGGCTGGCTGCCCCTGCTGTCCCGCCCGGCCGCCCGCATGCCGCGGCTGGTCAACGCGCTGACGTCGTCCCGGCTCGCGCCCCTGGTCAAACGGCTGGGCGGCATCGCCGCGGAACGGGAGATACCGCGCTTCGCTGACCAGACCTTCCTGTCCTGGTTCCGCGCCCGCACACCGGAAGGCGACGGGCACCGGGGTCCGGTGGTGCTGTGGGTCGACTCGTTCAACAACCACTTCACCCCCGATGTCCTCCGGGCCGGGGTGGCGGTGCTGGAGAACGCCGGGTTCCGGGTCCGGGTTCCGGAGGGAACCCAGTGCTGCGGCCTGACCTGGATCACCACCGGACAGCTCGGCGTCGCCCGCCGTATCGCCCGGCGTACCACCGCCGCCCTCGCGCCCGCGGTCCGCGCGGGCATCCCGGTCGTCGGCCTGGAACCCAGCTGCACGGCGGCCCTCAAGAGCGACCTGCCCGAACTCCTCGACGGCGATGGCGACGGCGACGGCGATGGCGATGGCGACGACGCCCGCGCCCTGGCCCGGGCCACCGTCACCCTCGCCGAACTCCTCGTCCACCACGCACCCGACTGGCAGCCCCCGGCCGTCCCGGCCCGCTCCATCAGCCAGACCCACTGCCACCAGCACGCGACCTCGGGCTTCGGCGCCGACGGCACCCTGCTGCACCGCATGGGCGTCGACAACACCGGCCTCGCGTCGGGCTGTTGCGGTCTGGCCGGAAACTTCGGCTTCGAACGCGGCCACTACGACGTATCGGTGGCCGCGGGCGAGCAGGTCCTGCTGCCCGCCGTACGCGCGGCCGCGCCCGGCACGCACATCCTCGCCGACGGATTCAGCTGCCGCACGCAGATCGCCCAGCGGACCGACCGCACCGGCACCCACCTCGCCCAGCTCATCGCCCGCGCCCTCCTGCCGGTCAGCGGACCGGATCAGTGAGTGAAGGCGACGGAGGCCGCACGATCCTTCTGGGCTTCGAGCGCGGTGAGACGTTCGGTGAGCGCGGTGTGGATGGCTTCGTAGGTGTCGGAGCCGAGAGCCAGGCGCAGGGGCGGGTCCGGGTGGCGGGTGGTGTCGTAGATGGCGGCGGCGACCTTGGCCGGGTCGCCGGTGAAGACGCTGTCGTCGGCGGTCTCCAGATAACGCCGCGTCCGGCCCACGGCGTTGTCGCGGTAGGGGGCCGATTCGGTGGTGTAGCGCAGGGCCGAGCCGAAGCCGGTGCGCGTGGCGCCGGGCTCGACCAGGGTGAGGCGGATGCCGAAGTCGGAGACTTCGCGGCTGACGCTCTCGGTGAAGCCCTCAAGACCCCACTTGCCCGCGTGATAGGAGCTGTGCGTGGGGGTGCCGATCTGGCCGCCCACGCTGGAGATCTGGATGATGCGGCCTCCGCCCTGCTCGCGCATCGGCGCCAGGAAGGCCCGGGTGATCAGCATCGGAGCGAGCAGGAGGACCTCGATCTGGTCGCGGATCTGCTCGACGGTCATCTCCTCGGCGGCGCCCACGACCGCGTATCCGGCGTTGTTGACGACGATGTCCACCGGCCCGGACCGGAGCGCCCCGGCGACCACGTGGTCGACATCGGCCGGGCGGGTGAGGTCGAGGATCTGGACGGTCAGTTGGTCGCCGTACGCCGCGCGCAGGTCGTCGAGGGCCGCGGGGCGGCGGACCGTGGCCGTGACGCGGTCGCCGCACCGGAGGGCGTGCTCGGTGAGGTGGCGGCCCAGGCCCCCGGAGGCTCCGGTGATGAACCAGCGGCGTACGCCCTTGTCGGAGGGAGTGGGCATGGGGGTCTCCTGGCGTAGGGTGTTACCGGAATGCGTTCCGGTAAGCAGTTAAGCGGAACGCATTCCGGAAAGCAATCGGAGACAGGCACCGAAGGAATCCGCATGCCCGCCACCCCCCGCCGGACCAGGAGCGATGCGCTACAGAACCGGGAGCGCCTGCTGGAGGTCGCCGCGGAGGTCTTCGCCCAGCAGGGACTGGACACCGCACCGGCCGCCATCGCCAAGCAGGCGGGTGTCGGTGTCGGCACGCTCTACCGGCACTTTCCGACGCGGGAAGCCCTCATCGACGCCGCCTACCGGCGCAAGCTCACCCGGGTGTGCGAGGAGGCGGCCGACCTCCTCGCCCGCCATCCGGCCGCCGAGGCCACCAGGAGGTGGATGGAACACTTCGTCGACTACGCCACCGCCAAGAGCGGCATGTCCGAAGCGCTCAACGCGGTGATCGCCTCCGGAATCGATCCCTACGCCGACAGCCGGGCCCTCCTCACCGACGCCGTCGCCGCCCTCCTCGATGCCGGAGCCCGGGACGGCAGCCTGCGAAGCGACGTCACCTCAGATGACGTCCTGCTCCTCATGGGTGGCATCGCCTATTCCGTGCAGCACAGCACCGCAGAGCAGGCCCGTCGGCTCGTCGACCTCCTCATGGACGCGCTGACCGCGCGCTGACAGCGCGGTAGGCTGCCGCTCACCGGGCCATGGCAGTGCCCACCGGGAGGAGGACCGAAGGCCAGTGCTGACCACACCGCGCCTCCGACTGCGCCCACTGACCGAGGCCGACGCCGACTGGTGGGTGCGTCTGCACGCCGATGACGAGGTGAACCAGTTCGTCGGCGCGTACACCCATGAGCAGGCCGTGGCACGTCTCCGCGACATCCACCAGCAGTGGGTCGAGCGCGGTCACGGGCTGTGCGCCGTCGAACTGACCAGTACCGGTGAGGCGATCGGACGCTCCGGGCTCAACTGGTGGGAGCAGTTCGGTGAGACCGAAGCCGGGTGGACCTTCGCTCGAGAGCACTGGGGCAACGGCTACGCCAAGGAAGCGGCACGTGCCGTCCTCGCCTGGGGCTTCGGCACGCTCGGCCTCAAGCAGATCACGGCCATGATCCACCACGGCAATACGGCTTCCGCCGCCCTGGCCCGCCGCCTGGGGTTCACACCCCTGCGTGAGGACACCGTCCTGGCCCGTCCCTGCACTGTCTACGCGCTGAGCCAGGACGACTTCGCCGTGCGGTGAGCCCCGAACGACCCCCGCTCACCGCCCGGCGAGGCTGGTGGGGCGGGTGCGCAGCACGGCCTCGACGGAGGAGAGCGCGAGGCGGACCGCGCCCGTGATCACGGCCTCGTCGCCGAGGGCGGACAGCCGCCAGCGCGGCGGGTCCACGAGGAGGCCGTCGGCGTGCCGCTGGGCGGCGTCCAGGAGGAGTTCGGCGGCGGGCAGCAGGTCGGGGGCGCCGAACGGGCCGGTGCCGAGTACGACCAGCGCCGGGTCGAGCGCGAGCAGGACGGGCGCGATGCCGTCGGCCAGCCGCTGTCCGTACGACGCGACGGCCCGGGCCGCGTCCGGGTCGCCCGCGGCCGCGTCCCGGACGGTGTCCGAGGCCTGCGGCGCCAGGCCCGGGCGCGGGGGAGCGGGCTCGCTGGGGAGCCCGGGGAAGTGGATGAAGCCGATCTCACCGGCCGCCCCGTGGTGGCCCCGCAGCAGCCGCCCGTCGGTGATCACACCCGCGCCGAGCCGCTCGCCCAGCAGCACGAAGATCATCTCGTCGGTGTCGCCGCCGACGCCGCGCCACCGTTCGCCGAGCGCGGCGAGGTTGGCGTCGTTCTCCACGGTCACCTGGCAGTCGAGCCGGTCGCGCAGGATGCCGACGATGTCCGCCTGAGCCCAGTCCTTGAGATTGTCGGCCTGCCGGATGGTGAGGTTGTCCCGGTCGACCAGGCCCGGGGTGCCGACCGTCGCGGCCCACACCCGCCGGGTGTCGACGCCCGCCCGGCCGATGGCGGCGTCGACCACCGTCGTCACGGCGCGGGCGCGGGCGCGCCCGGTGAGGTCGGCGCGCACCGCCTTGCGCTCGACGGCCACCGCCCGGCCGTCCAGATCGGCGAGGCAGGCGGTCACCGACCGGGCCCGTACGTCCACGCCGACGACGAAGCCCGCGCGGGCCCGGAAGCGCAACCGGCGGGCCGGGCGGCCGGGGGAGCGTAGGCCGCGCGCGGACTCCGCCGGGGCGGTCTCGATGAGGCCGCAATCGGCCAGCTCGTCCACGATGGCCTCCACCGTGGGGCGGGACAGCTTGGTGGCCTTGACCAGCTCGGACAGGCGGGGGTGGCGCTCCGCCGAGCGGACGGCGGCCAGGATGGCGGCGGCGTTCGTGGCGCGCAGATCCGCCACGCCCACCACCGCGGGCAGGGGCGGGTCCGGTTCCGTGCCCTGGTCCACGGGCCGGCGCGTCTGCGGGACGGCGGCCGCGGCCGGGGGCCCGTCGTCGCGGCCCCCGAGACCCCTGGACATGACCAAAGGATTCAGCCTCCTGCGTCGAACCCGGTGCACAACCCGGTCGGTATCGACCCCGGTATCGACCTCGGTATCGGCTCTTGACGCGTCCGTGCGCCATGCCGATTATGAAACGAAACTGCTTTATTAAATCACGCCCTGCCTCCCCCGCACAGGGCCCCGCCGCGGCCCCCGCGAAGCCCGGCATCTCCTCCTCGCCGTCTCAGGAGACCCCCGTGAGACCCACCCAGTCGCCCCTGTCCTCCGTGTCCTCCGCCGCCCCGTCCCGACGTGCCTTCCTCGCCGCCACCGGCGTGGCCGGGGCCGCCGCCCTCGCCGCATGCGGCAGCCTGACGCCCGGCTCCTCCGCCAAGAAGAGCAGCGCCGGACCCGCCTCCACCGCCGTGCCGACCGGCAAGAAGCTCACCCTCGTCCTCGCCGACGCGGACGACACCACCATGACCCCGGGCCTGGTCAAGGCCTTCATGGCGAAGTACCCCAACGTCACCATCAAGCGCCAGTACACCGGCTGGGACGACTACCTCAAGAGCGCCAACACCACGATGTCAGCGGACACCGCCCCCGACATCGCCCAGTTCACCTCCGGCATGCAGAACCTCGTCCGCGGCCGTCTGCTGCTCGACATGGGCGCGCACAGCCGCGCGTACGGCTGGCCGGAGAAGTTCCCGGGCCTGGACCAGATCACCTTCTCCGACGACGGCCGGACCGTCGGCACCGGGCAGCTGTACGGGGTGCCCGCCGGGCTGTCGTTCGAGGGCGTGTATTACAACAAGGCCAAGGCCCGCAAGCTCGGACTGCGCCTCCCGCCCGCCACCCTGGACGACCTGGAGGCGATGTTCGCCAAGGCCAAGGCGGCGGGGGAGACCGCGCTCGTCGAAGGCAACCTCGACGGCGGCCTCAACCACCCCTTCAACGTCCTGCTCTCGATCTTCATGAAGCCCGCCGACCGGGAGGCCTGGGCCTTCGGCCACAAGGGCGCCACCATCACCGGACCGGAGGCGCTGAAGGCCGCCCGGACGCTTCTGCGCTGGGTCGACGAAGGCTACGTCACGCCCAAGACCAACGGGCTCAGCGACAACGACGCCACCGCCGCGTTCGCCAAGGGCCAGGGCGTCTTCCGCATCAGCGGCAACTGGGCCGCGGCCGCCGTCGCCAAGGGCCTCGGCGACGACGCGGGCTACGTCAACGCGCCACCCGCCACCCGGGGCGCACCGCTGCGCACCACCGGCGCCGGGGTCTACTACTGCGTCTCCAGCAAGTGCGACAACCCCGACGTCGCCGCCGCCTTCCTGGACTTCGCCGCGAGCAAGGGCGCCGCTCCCGTCATCGCCAAGGGCGGCTTCATGGCACCCGACGCGGCCGCCATGCCCCGGCAGAGCGGGCTGCTCGCCGAGGTGCAGCGGGGCTGGCAGGGCATCGTCAAGGACTCCGGCCTGGAGCCGTTCATCCAGAACGCCTCCACCACCACCATGGCCGACACCCTCACCACCCAGCTCCAGCTGCTCGCCGGGGGCAAGGTCGGCGCGGAGAAGTTCCTGGCCAACCTCCAGCAGGACTACGAGAACTACCACGCATGACCGCCACCGACCGCCTCGCCACCGGAACCCACCGCCGCCCCCGCACACGCCAGCGTCCACGTCCACGGCCGCGCCCGTACACGGCCACCGTGACGGCCGACGTGGGCGGACGGCGGCGGCGCCGCAAGGCCGTGGCGCTGCTGTACGTCCTGCCCGCCCTCCTCCCGTACACGCTCTTCGCCGTCCTCCCCGCCCTGCACACCGCCTATCTGTCGCTCTTCGACTGGGACGGGGTGACCCTGCCGTCCTTCGTCGGCCTCGACAACTACCGCCGTGTCTTCGCCGATCCGCAGCTGCGTGCCGCGTCCTGGCACGCGGGCGCGCTCATCGTGTTCTTCTCCGCCCTGCCCATCTGCCTCGGCCTGGTCTCGGCGGCCATCGTGTCCCGCCGCACCGGCCGGGGCACCGCCCTCATCCGCGCGCTGCTGTTCCTGCCGCAGGTCATCCCGCTGGTCGCGGTCGCCATCATCTGGCGGTGGGTGTACGCCGAGGACGGCACCCTCAACCAGGGCTTGCGCGCCATCGGCCTCGGCGGGCTCGCCGACTCGTGGCTGGGCAGCTTCACCTGGGCGCTGCCCGCCGTCGGACTCATCGGCACCTGGGTCGTCTCCGGCCTGTGCATGGTCCTGTTCCTGTCCGGGACCCAGCGCATCGACCAGGAGATCTACGAGGCGGCCCGCATGGACGGCGCGGGCCCGATCCGCGAGTTCCGGTCCATCACCGTCCCGCTGCTGCGGCCCGAGATCGCGGTCGCCCTGTCGATCACCGTGATCGCGGCGCTCTCCAGCTTCGACCTCATCTACATCACCACCGGCGGCGGCCCCGGCAACACCACCGTCGTTCCCGGCATCCTCATCTACCGCCTCGCCTTCGGCGGCGGCGCCGTCGGTCTGGCCAGCGCACTGGCCGTCGTCCTCACTGCCGTCATCTCGGTGGCCGTCCTCGTGATCAACCGGCTCGCCAAGGAGGCCCCGTGACCACCGGAGCCCTCGCCACCGCCACCGCGAAGGCCACCGCCCGCCCGGCCGCCAGGGGGCTCGCGGCGCCCGCCGTCCTCGCCGTGTTCCTGGCCGTCGTCCTGATCCCCTTCCTCTCCCTGCTGCTGGCCGCGCTCCAGCCCGCCGGTACGCCGCTCACCGGATTCGCCTGGCCCCGCGGCATCCACCTGGAGAACTTCGGCCACGCCTGGTCCGCCGCCGGATTCGGCACCCTGCTGCGGTCCAGCGCGGTGATCGCCCTCAGCGTCGTGCCCGCCGCCGTCGTCTGCGCGACCCTGGCCGGATACGCGCTCGCCACCATGGACGTCCCCGGCCGCGGCAAGCTCTACGCGTATCTGCTGCTCGGCCTGTCCATCCCGGTCGAGGTCACCGTCATCCCGCTCTACTACGACCTGCGGGCCGTCGGGCTCACCAACACCGTGCCGGGCCTGGCCCTCGCCGAGATCGGCGCGTTCATGCCGTTCGGCGTGTTCTGGATGCGGGCACACTTCGCGACCATGCCGCGCAGCCTCATCGAGGCCGCCCGGCTGGACGGCGCCTCCTCGTGGACCACGCTGTGGCGGGTCCTGATGCCCAGCTCCCGCCCCGCCGTGACGACCCTCGGCGTCCTCTACTTCGTCTGGAGCTGGAACCAGTTCCTGCTGCCGCTGGTCCTGATCCAGGACCCGGGCCGACGCACCGCACCCGCCGGACTCGGCCTGTTCACCGGCCAGTACGAGGTCGACGTACCGCTCCTCGCGGCGGCCACCCTGATCGTGATCGCCCCCGTCGTCCTCGTCTACCTGTTCTTCCAGCGGCACTTCATCAACGGGGTGCTCAGCGGAGCCCTCAAAGGCTAGACACCCCCTAGACGCCCCCAACGGCCAGAGCCCCCCCAACGGCTAGGAAAGTCCATGGCAGAACTCGACATCGCGCTGATCGGTGCGGGCGGCATCGCCCGCACCCACCTGCCCGCCTGGGCGGCGCTCGGCGCCCGCGTACGCGTCTACGCGCCCGACCCCCACACCGCCACCCTCGCCCACGAATTCGGCGCCACCACGGCCGACTCGCTGCACGACGCGATCAGTGGCGCCGACGCGGTGGACATCTGCACCCCGACCGACACCCACCACGACATCGCGCTGACCGCCATCGCCGCCGGGGCCCACGTGCTGTGCGAGAAACCCCTCGCGCTGGGCGCGGCCCACGCCGAGGAGATGGCGGACGCCGCCGACGCCGCCGGGGTGCGGCTCTACCCCGGGCACGTGGTGCGCTACTTCCCCGCCTACGCCCGGCTCCGCGCCGCCGTCGCGGGCGGCGAACTCGGCCGGGTCGCGGTCGCCCGCTTCACCCGCACCGGCCGCTACCCCACCTGGAGCCGCTGGTTCGCCGACCCCGTCCGCTCCGGGGGCATCCTGGTCGACCAGATGATCCACGACCTGGACATCGCCCGCTGGCTGTTCGGCGAGGTCGTACGCGTCCACGCCTACCAGCGCGGCCACTTCACCGCCCCGGCCCCGGCCGCCGCGGTCGCCACCGGAGGCGCGGTCCTCACCCACGAGGGCGGTGTCATCAGCCAGGTCGTGGGCGTCTGGGCGCCCCCGGCCACCCGGTTCCGCACCACCTTCCACGTGGCCGGGACCGGCGGGACCGTGCGCTACGACTCCCTCGCCGCGCCCGGTCTGCGCGTCACCGGCACCGTGGCCGAGGAGGACGGAATCCCGGCCGGTGACTTCGGCGAGTCCCCCTACCTCACCCAGATTCGCGAGTTCGCCGAGGCGTTCGCGGGCGGCCCGGCGCCGCGGGTGAGCGCCCGCGACGGCGTGGCCGCCGTCCGCATCGCCGAGGCCGCCGCCCA
>NZ_RIBZ01000883.1:0-43167 GCF_003721215.1 Streptomyces botrytidirepellens | reverse complement strand
GCCAGGTCGCGGCCGAACCGCGCCGCCGCGGGGGCGCCCGCCCGGCCGGACGGGACCCGGTCGGTCACCAGCCAGCGCGGATCGTGGCCGTGCACCACCGGGACGCGGACCGTGCCGGTGTCGGCCAGCCAGCGCAGCCCCGCCGCCTCCGCCTCCACCGCGCCGGGGTCGTCACCGCGCTTGACCATCACCACCTGCCCGCCGTCGAGGGTGACTTCGGCGAGCGCCCCGGACATCGCGCGCTCGCCGGTCACCGGGCGCCCGGTGAGGCGGGCCGCCGCCGCGCCCGGCCCTTCGCCGGTTCCGGCCGGGTCCGGACCGGCGGTCATGCGTCCACGCGCTCGCGCGCCCAGGCGAGCAGGCCGGGCGTCGCGGCTTCGATCATGTCCAGCACCGTGTCGAATCCCTCCGGGCCGCCGTAGTACGGATCGGGGACGTCCAGGTCGCCGGTCGCGTGCGGGTCGAAGGACCGCAGCATCCGGACCCGCGACGGATCGTCGACCAGGCGGCGCAGGGCCCGCTCGTGGCCGCCGTCCATCGCCAGGAACAGGTCGGCGTCCAGATGCTCGGCGCCGACCTGGGCCGCGACGTGCTCGACCGGATAGCCGCGCCGCACCAGCACCTCACCGGCCCGTTCGTCGACGGCCTCGCCGACGTGCCAGGGGCCGATACCGGCACTGGTGACCCGCACCGCGCCGTCGAGCCCCGCGCGGCGCAGATGCTCGGCGAAGACCAGCGCGGCGGACGGTGAGCGGCAGATGTTCCCGCTACAGACGAAGCAGATGTGCACGGCCACCAGCGTAGGGCCGTATCCCCCGGCGCCGGGGGACGGGGTGGGACGCGGGCCGTGTTCCCGTCCGACGCCGGACGGTAGCGTCACGATCATGACTGTCTTAAGCAACGGCCTCACCGACCAGGCCCCGGCCGATCCTGCCGCCACCGAGGACATGCTGGCGAGCCAGCCGGTCGGCTACTGGACCGGCCTGGCCCACGCGACCGTCACCCGGCATCTGCGCGACGCGATGGCCAGGATCGACGTCACCCAGCCGCAGTACTGGGTGCTCAACTGCGTGCACTCCTGGCCCGCCGCGCCGAGCCGCGAGGAGGTGGCCGACCGGCTGACCCCCCTCGCGGACGGTCCGTACGAGATCCCGCGCGTCGTCGACCAGCTGCTGCACCGTGGCTGGCTCCGGGCGGACGCCGACGACCGTCTGCACCTCACCGACGCGGGTGAAGCCGCTCGCGTGACGCTGCGCGCGCTGGTCACCGAACTGCGCGCCGTCGTCCACGAGGGGGTCGGCGACGAGGAGTACGCGGCCGCGCTGAAGGTGCTGCGCACGATGGTCGCCAACGTCCGGCGCGCCGAAGGCGTGACGTGAGCAGTCAGCTGAGCAGCGGCAGGGCCGGGAAGGTGTGGTCCTGCCAGAGGAGCCGGGAGGTCTCCTCCGGGTAGGCGGTGACCTCGGGCGCCGCGTCGAAGACCTGGGTCAGGCGGCGGTCGGGGTCGTACGCGGGCCAGCCCGGGTCGCCCGTCGTGGCGAACGCGGTCCAGGCCGTACGGAAGCGGGACGACAGCGCCTCGGCCTCCGGTGAGGGACCGGAGCCGTCGAACAGCAGCAGGCCGAGGTCGGCGTCGAAGGTGCCGAACAGCAGCGGTATGTCCAGGCCGTGGCAGGCGCCCATGACGCCGCCGCCCGCCGGGGCGGGCCAGGTCAGCTCGTACACGTGCGCCCGGCCGCCCCCGGCCACCTGGGCCTCGGCCAGCCGCAGCGAGGGCATGTGGAACAGCCAGTCGGACTGGACCCGCTCGTGGAGGTCGGCGGGGGAGGCTTCGGGGAAGGCGGCGCGATAGGCGCGTTCGCCGTCCGGGCCCGGCCCGAACGCGCGCAGCGCCGCCGCCGCTTCCTTCTCGCCCGCCAGTCCGAGCTGCCCGCCGAGGGCCAGGAACAGCCGGTACTCGTCCCGGTTGTGCCCGGAGATCAGCTCCACGTCGCGGGCCGAGCCCGCCGCCAGCGCCTGCCACGGGGTGGTCGGCAGCACCTCGCCGTCCACGACGGGCGCGAAGGGGGTCAGCGTGTGCACCACCTCCCCCCACCGCTCCTCGTACCGCCGCATGGCGGGGCCCAGCGCCTCGCCCGCCGAGGGCAGTTGCCGCGGATCCACCGTGGACAGATCGGCGGCCGTCGGCCGCAGGCCCACCTCGGCGGCGAGCGCGCCCGCGATGTCCCGGGCCAGCTCGCCGGAGAAGTACGTGCCCGGCACGCTCTGCGCGATGGCGCGCCGGAACAGTCCCGCCGCGCTCGGCATGGCCAGCAGCGAGGCGACCGATCCGGCTCCGGCCGACTCCCCGAACACGGTGACCCGGCCGGGGTCGCCGCCGAACGCCGCGATGTTCTCCCGCACCCATTCCAGGGCCGCGACCTGGTCGAGCAGACCGCGGTTGGCGGGCGCCCCGTCGATCTGGGCGAAGCCCTCGATGCCGACCCGGTAGTTGAGGGTGACCACGACGACGTCGCCGTCACGGGCGATGCGCCGGGCGTCGTAGCCGGGGCTGCCGGAGTGGCCGAGCTTGTAGGCGCCGCCGTAGATCCACACCATGACGGGGCGGCGGGCGGCCGGGTCCGGCTCGGGCGTCCACACGTTGACCGTCAGCCAGTCGTCGCCCGTCGGCGCCTCCAGGACCCCGGCGCGGCCCATGAACCCCGACTCCTGCGGGGGCGGCGGCCCGAAAACGTACGCGTCCCGCGTCCCCTCCCAGGAGCGCACGGGGCGCGGCGCCTGAAACCGCGCGTCCCCCACCGGCGGCTCGGCGAACGGGATGCCGCGGAACACGGCCAGACCGCCCTCCCGGCGGCCGCGCACCGCACCGGCGGCGGCGCGCACCACGGGCTCGGCGGTCCCGGTTGCCGACTCGCTGGACTCGGCTGTCGTCATCGATGACTCCTCGCGGTTCCTGGTGAACACGTCGGAGCCACGATGCCCGAGCCGCGCACGGATAGCCCCGGCGGGGTGCGACGTGTTGGCGTGGCAGGCGGAAGAGGCAGATAGTGGAAGTGGAGCACTCTCGAGAGATCGGAGGACACCATGATTGTCCTCGGGGTCATTCTCCTCATCATCGGTCTGCTGACCGGCATCGCCGTTCTGTGGACGATCGGCATCGTCCTTCTCGTCATCGGGGCGGTCCTGTGGGCCATGGGCGCCGCCGGTCACGCGGTCGCCGGACGGCGACACTTCTACTAAAGGCGCAGACCGGGGGGTCACCCCGTGCGGTACAGGGCGGTGATCAGCTCGATCACCGCCTGCCCCGCGGGGTGCGGATCGTCCCGCCACCAGCCCAGCCGCACCGCGATCGGCTCGGCGTCGCGCACCGGCCGGTACACGATGCCGGGCCGCGGATACTGGTGCGCGGTCGACTCCGCCGTCATCCCCACGCAGCGGCCCGTGGAGATCAGGTTGAGCCAGTCGTCGACGTCGTGCGTCTCCTCGGTGTCCGGGCGGGAGCCGGGTGGCCAGAGCTCGGGGGTGGTGGTGCCGGTCCGCCGGTCGACCAGCAGCGTGCGGTCGCTGATGTCGGCGAGCCGGATGGAGCGGCGCCGGGCCAGGGGGTCGTCCGCCGCCATCGCGCACAGCCGCCGCTCCAGCCCCACGATGGCGGAGTCGAAACGCTGGTCCTCCAGCGGCCTGCGCAGCACGGCCAGGTCGCAGGCCCCTTCCGCCAGACCGGCGGTGGTGGCGTTGACGCGGACGAGGTGCAGATCGGTCTCCGGATGGGCGGCGGCCCAGCGGCGCTGGAAGGTGGGGGTGTGGCTGCCCAGCGCCGACCACGCGTAGCCGATCCGCAGCCGTGTGTGACCCGACGTGGCCTCCCGCACCAGATGGTCCACCTCGCCCAGCACCCGCCGGGCCTGCGCCACCACCCGCAGCCCGGTGCCGGTCGGGGTCACCGTCCGGGAGGTACGCCGCAACAGGCGCACCCCGAGGGCGCGTTCGAGCGAGGCCACCGTGCGGGACACGGCCGCCTGGGAGACTCCGAGCGCGATCGCGGCATCGGTGAAGGTGCCCTCGTCCACGATCGCGACGAGACAGCGCAACTGTCGCAGCTCCACATCCATAACCCAAGCGTATAGGTGTGGCGGTCAACGCATTTTGCGCAACGCTCGCGCGACCGCACGATCGCGGTATGGACGCAGCCCACGCTCCCGCTTCCGCTCCTGCTCCCGCCCAGCCGACCGCCACGTCACACCGCGCCGGTCCGGATCTGCCGGACGCCCCGGGCCGGAAACCGGCCGGGCACCCGCTGGCCGGTGTGCTCATCATGGCCGGCAGCGGCCTGTCCAACCAGACCGGCGCCGCGATCGGCTCCCTCGCCTTTCCCGTGCTCGGAGCCTCCGGTGTCGTCGCGGTACGCCAGTACGTCGCGGCCATCGTCCTGCTGGCCGTCGGCCGCCCCCGCTTGCGGTCCTTCACCAAGCAGCAGTGGTGGCCGGTGCTGCTGCTGGCCCTGGTCTTCGGCGCCATGAACCTGTCCCTGTACAGCGCCATCGACCGCATCGGCCTCGGGCTCGCGGTGACCCTGGAGTTCCTCGGGCCGCTCACCATCGCCCTGTCCGCCTCCCACCGCCGCACGGACGCGTGCTGCGCGCTGGTCGCGCTGGCGGGCGTGGTCACCCTGATGCGTCCTCAGCCCTCCACCGACTACCTGGGCCTCGGCCTCGGGCTGCTGGCCGCCGCCTGCTGGGCGTCGTACATCCTGCTCAACCGCACCGTCGGCCGCCGCGTCCCCGGGGCGCAGGGGTCGGCTGCGGCCGCGGCGGTCTCCGCCGTGCTGTTCCTGCCCGTCGGCATCGCCATCGCCGTGCAGCACCCGCCGACGCCGGGGGCGGCCGGATACGCCATCGCGGCCGGTGTCCTGTCCTCCGCCGTGCCCTACCTCGCCGACCTGTTCACGCTGCGCCGCGTACCCGCTCAGACCTTCGGGCTCTTCATGAGCGTCAACCCGGTCCTCGCCGCCGTCGTCGGATGGGTCCTGCTCGGCCAGGGCCTGGGGTGGACCGAGTGGGCGAGCATCGGCGCCATCGTCGCGGCCAACGCGCTCAGCATCCTCACCTCGCGCGCGTGACCGTTGCCGAACCGCACGCGCCTGACCGTTGCTGAAAGTGCGCCACTTGCCGGTTTTGCGGGGTGCCGCCTACAGTTGCCGCGCCGTGGTGTTCGGGAAGCCGGTGGGAAACCGGAGCGGCCCTCGCCACTGTGAATCGGGGAGTTCTCGTCCCGTTCCGCGGCCGCAGGACCGGGCCGCGGAGCCACTGGCCGCCTCGCGCGGCCGGGAAGGCAGGGGCGGTCGCGTCGACCCGTCAGCCAGGAGACCGGCCGCGGCATCTCACGAAGTGATCCACGAGGTGCTGGAGCGTGACCGCATGACCCTGCCCACCGCATTCGCATGGCGGCGCGAGGACACCGTCCGGACCGCCGGGCTGCTGGCGGTGATCGTCGCCCTGCACGCCGTCGCCTTCGGTCTGCTCTTCCTGGTGGTCACCCCGCACCACTACGAGGTCGGCGCCAAGACGTTCGGCGTCGGCCTCGGGATCACCGCGTACACCCTGGGCATGCGGCACGCCTTCGACGCCGACCACATCGCCGCGATCGACAACACCACCCGCAAGCTGATGGCCGACGGCAAGCGGCCGGTGTCGGTGGGCTTCTGGTTCGCGCTCGGCCACTCCAGCGTCGTGGTGCTGCTGGCCGCGCTGGTCGCCGGCGGTACGCGGCTGGCGGGCACCCTGGTGAACGAGAACTCCGGCACCCACCAGGTCCTCGGGGTCATCGGCACCACCGTGTCGGGGACCTTCCTCTACCTCATCGCCGCGCTCAACCTGGTCGCCCTGCTGGGCATCCTGCGGGTGTTCCGGGCGATGCGCGCCGGGCAGTTCGACGAGTCGGAGCTGGAGGCGCACCTGGACTCGCGCGGCTTCATGAACCGCGTCCTGGGCCGCTTCACGAAGTCCATCACCCGGCCCGGCCAGATGTACCCGCTCGGCTTCCTCTTCGGGCTCGGCTTCGACACCGCCACCGAGGTCACGCTGATGGTGATGGCCGGGAGCGGCGCCGCCGCGGGACTGCCCTGGTACGCCGTCCTGTGTCTGCCGCTGCTGTTCGCCGCCGGGATGAGCCTGTTCGACACCCTCGACGGCACCTTCATGAACTTCGCCTACCAGTGGGCGTTCTCCAACCCCGTCCGCAAGGTGTTCTACAACCTGGCCATCACCGGTCTGTCGATCGCGGTGGCCTTCCTCATCGGCACCATCGAGCTGGTCGGCGTGCTCCACGACAAGCTCGCCCTGCGGGACGCCGTCACCGGCTGGATCTCCGGCCTGAACCTGGACAACGTCGGGTTCATCATCGTCGGCCTGTTCGTCGTGGTGTGGGCCGCGGCGCTGGCCTACTGGCGGATCGCCAAGGTCGAACAGCGCTGGGCCGTCCGCACCGCCCCGGCGGCCGCGGACGCGGACGGCGGCTGACGCCGGGCCCGGGGCCGGGACGCCCGTCCGGGTGACTGTGCCGGGGCGGGCCCTGCATGGCGGCCGCGGAACGGGAACCCGCATGGTGGCGCCCGGACCGTCCGGCAGCGCCGCACCGGGAAGGCGGTACCGCTATGGGTCTGCCCCATGGCCACGCACACGGCACCGTGACGCAGCGGCTGATCGGCGACCACCTCGTGTCCGGCAGCATGCGGCCGGGGGAGGAGATCGCGCTGCGCGTGGACCAGACGCTCACCCAGGACGCCACCGGCACCCTGGTGATGCAGGAGCTGGAGGCGCTGGCGCTGGACCGGGTCCGTACGCAGGTCAGCGTCCAGTACGTCGACCACAACATCCTCCAGGCCGACGAGCGCAACGCCGAGGACCACCTCTTCCTGCGTTCGGGCGCCCGCCGCTTCGGCCTGTGGTTCTCCAAACCCGGCAACGGTGTCTCCCACCCGACGCACATGCAGCACTTCGGCGCCCCCGGCAGAACGCTCGCCGGATCCGACTCGCACACCTGCGCGGGCGGCTCCCTGGGCATGCTGGCGATCGGCACCGGCGGCCTGGAAGTGGCTCTCGCCATGGCCGGACGGCCGCTCCACCTGACCATGCCGGCGATCTGGGGCATCCGGCTGACCGGGGAACTGCCGCCGTGGGTCAGCGCCAAGGACGTGATCCTGGAGATGCTGCGCCGTCACGGGGTGCAGGGCGGCGTCCACCGCGTACTGGAGTACCACGGGCCCGGCCTGGCCTCCCTCACCGCCATGGACCGGCACGTCATCGCGAACATGGGGGCGGAACTCGGCGCCACCACCACCGTCTTCCCCTCCGACGGCGCGGTGCGCGACTTCCTGGCGGGGGTGGGGCGGGGCGAGGACTTCGTGGAGATCGTCGCGGACGAGGACGTCCGTTACGACCTCGACGAGGAGATCGACCTGTCGTCCCTGGAGCCGCTGATCGCACGGCCCACCTCCCCGGGAAACGTCGTGCCGGTCCGGGAGGCCGCCGGGGAGCCCATCGGGCAGGCGGTCCTCGGCTCCTCCGCCAACCCCGGGTTCCGCGACTTCGCCGTACCGGCGGCCATGGTGGCGGGGCGGCAGACGGCGCCCGAGGTGAGCTTCGACATCAACCCGACGTCCCGCGAGATCCTCCAGGACCTGACGCGCTCCGGTGCCACGTTCGACCTGATCGCCGCCGGTGGCCGCATCCACCAGTCGGGCTGTCTCGGCTGCATCGGCATGGGCCAGGCCCCCGCCGCGGGGCGCAATTCGCTGCGTACGTTCCCGCGCAACTTCCCCGGCCGCTCCGGCACCGAGGACGACGCGGTGTGGCTGTGTTCACCGGAGACCGCCACGGCCTCCGCGCTGACCGGCGTCATCACGGACCCGCGCGACTGGGCCGACCGCCTGTCGGCGGTCCCGCCCACCCCGGACGCCCCCGCACCGGCGTCGGTCAACGTCGCCATGCTGGAGCCGCCGCTGCCGCCGGACGAGGCCCGCCGCGTCCAGCTGCGGCGCGGCCCCAACATCTCCGCGCTGCCCGATCTCGATCCGCTGCCGGACACCCTGGAAGGCCCGGTCCTCCTCAAGGCCGGTGACGACGTCTCGACCGACGAGATCTCCCCGGCCGGGGCGAAGGCCCTGCCGTACCGGTCCAACATCCCGAAGCTGGCCGAGTTCACCCTGACCCGGCTGGACCCCGACTACCCCCGGCGCGCCGCGTCGGCCCGGGACGACACCGGACACCTCATCGTGGCCGGGGCGAACTACGGCCAGGGCTCGTCCCGCGAACACGCCGCCATCACCCCGCGCTACCTCGGACTACGGGCGGTCATCGCCAAGTCGTACGCCCGCATCCACTGGCAGAACCTCGCCAACTTCGGCGTCCTCGCCCTCGAATTCGACGACCCCGGCGACTACGAGCGCATCGAGACCGACGACCGGCTGCGCCTGCCCGGTCTGCACGAGGCCCTCGCCAGGACGGACGACCCGACGCTCCGGGTGCGCAACGTCACGCGGGACGAGGAGTACCTGCTGCGCCACCGGCTCTCCCCGCGGCAGTGCGAGGCGGTCCTCGCGGGCGGCATCATCCCGGCCCTGGCCCGCTGACGGGCGCTCGCCCGCTGACCGCCGCTGGCCCGCTGACCGGTCATCACTCATCGGGTCCGGTGCGCATGCATACGGGTCCGGGCGGCGGGTACTCGCCGCCCACGCTGTCCGCGAGTCCCCCGGGGGAACGGGATGGCCAGGCTCTTCCGGTCCAGAATGCGGGCCGGTGGAGCCGCCCCTCGGCGGCACGGCGGCGGTCAGTCGTCGATGCCGCCGCTCTCACACACCTGCCGGGCGATGTCCCGCAGCTTGATGTTGCGCTCCTGGGACACCCGCCGCAGCACGCTGAAGGCGTCGTCCTCGCTGATCTTGAGGCGCTCCATGAGGATGCCCATGGCCTCGCCGATGGTGTGCCGGGTGGAGAGCGCCTGCTGGAGCTGGTCGGCGGTGCGGGCGCTGGAGAACGCGACCGCGGCGTGCGAGGCCAGCAGCCAGCCCGCCGTCTCACTGCCCTTGGTGAAGACGCCCGTACTCCGCGAATAGAGATTCAGCGAACCGAGTTCCTCCTCCCGCGTGTAGAGCAGGAACCCCATCATGCTCCCGATGCCCAGGTCGCGGGCCCGGCGCCCGAACTCGGGCCACCTCTCCTGCGGCGCGGCGAAGTCCTTGATCCGGTGGACGGGCTCGCTGCGGAGCGCGGCGTCGAAACACGGGCCCTCACCGGTCAGCTCCTGCAACTGATCGGAGCGGACCACCAGCCCCTCGGTCGGGGCCAGGGTCTCCACCTTCTGACCGTGGAGGACCAGGATTCCGGCCGCGTCGCACCCCTCGACGATCTCCACGGCACATTCGGTGATCCGCTCCAGCGTCCCGTCCACCGAGTCCTGCGCCAGCAGGTCCCGCGCCATCACGGCCATCTGCTCCGCGAAGCTCTCCCAGTCCATCTCCACCGTCTCTCTCGCCGTCGTCCCCGCAGGGCCATCATGGTCCCTGGAGGGAACGGCGGACCACGTACGGCAGGATGCCGCCGTGGCGCAGGTAGGCGAGTTCCTGCCGGGAGTGGATGCGCAGCCGCAGTTCCGCCGTGGTGTGGCGGTCGTCACCTCCGTGGAGATGCATGATCACCCGGTTGGTCCCGACGCGCAGCTCGCCGAGCCCCTCGAAGGAGAGGTCCTCTTCTCCGGTGAACGCGTGGGCCGAGGCGCTGTCGCCCTCGGCGAACTCCATCGGCAGGACACCCATGCCGATGAGGTTGCTGCGGTGGATGCGCTCGTACGACTCGGCGACGACCGCGCGCACCCCCAGCAGGGCCTGGGCCTTGGCCGCCCAGTCGCGGCTGGAACCGGCGCCGTAGTTGCGGCCCGCGACGACGACCAGGTCGTAGCCCGCGTCGCGATAGGTGGGCGCGGCCTCGTACACCGGCAGGACGCGGGTGCGGTCGGCCGTGTACGTGTGGGCGCCCGCACCGGACCGGGTGCCGGGCAGCTGGTTGGTCACCGCCGGGTTGGTGAAGGCGCCGCGCAGCATGACCTCGTGGTTGCTGCGGCGGGTGGAGTACTGGTTGAGGTCCCGGCGGGCGACCTGGCGTTCGGCCAGCCAGTGGCCCGCCGCGCTGTCGGCGGGGATCCGGCCCGCGGGGGAGATGTGGTCGGTGGTGACGTCGTCGCCGAGGTGCAGCAGCACCTTCGCCCGGCCCAGGGTGACGCGGTCCGGGGCGGTGGCCGCCAGGCCGGTCAGATGCGGCGGGCGGCGGACGTAGGTCGACTCCGGGCTCCAGGGGAAGCGGGTGCTGCCCGGCGCCTCGACGCCGCGCCAGGCGTCGGTGCCGTGGTGGAGGCGGGCGGCGTTCTCCCGGAACAGCTCGGGGCGGGGCGACGGAGGGGCCTCGCTGGGTACCGCCCTCGTCGGCGACATCATGGCCAACCGGGCGGAGGCCAACGGGTGGGCGGGTCTCGTCCTGTACGGAGCCATCCGCGACAGCGTGGCCCTCGCCGGTATACGGGTCGGTGTCCAGGCCCTCGGCGCCATCCCGTGCAAGAGCGGAAAGGCCGGGCGGGGCGCGGTCGACGTGCCGGTGTCCTTCGGCGGTGTCACCTTCACCCCCGGCGACATCCTCCACGCCGACCAGGACGGAGTCGTGCTGCTGCCCACGAGCTGACCGGGTGTCGCGAGGTGCCGTGAGCGCCCTCCGGCGTGCGACACTCACCGGGTGAGCTGGTCACCGGACCACGAGGCGCTGCGCGGACGGGTCGCCGTCGTCGCGGGGGCGACGCGTGGCGCGGGCCGCGGCATCGCCACCGCGCTGGGCGAGGCCGGTGCCACCGTCATCTGTACGGGCCGCAGCAGCGTCACGGGCTCGGGCGGATCGGACTACGACCGGCCCGAGACGATCGAGGAGACGGCCGAACACGTCACCCGGCTCGGCGGCACCGGAATCGCCGTACAGACCGACCACCTCGACCCCGAGCAGGTCCGGCGCCTGGCGCGGCGCATCCGCCACGACCACGGCGGCATCGACGTGCTGGTCAACGACATCTGGGGCGCCGAACGGCTCAAGGGCAGGCCCGCGGACTGGAACACCCCCGTCTGGGAGCACGATCTCGACGCCGGTCTGCGCATCCTCCGGCTCGGCCTCGACACCCACCTGATCACCTCGCACCATCTGCTGCCGCTCCTGATCGGGAAGCCGGGCGGACTGCTCGTCGAGATGACCGACGGCACCGCCGCGTACAACGCCGGGCGCTACCGGATCTCGGTCTTCTACGACCTGGTCAAGACCGCGGTCAACCGGTTGGCCTTCTCCCAGGGGCATGAGCTGGCGCCCCACGGGGCGACGGCCGTCGCCCTCACGCCCGGCTGGCTGCGCTCGGAGATGATGCTCGACGCCTACGGGGTCCGCGAGGAGAACTGGCGCGACGCGCTGCTCCCGGACCGGGGCGAGGGCCGCCCGACCGCTCCCCGGTCCTTCGCCTCCTCCGAATCGCCGCGCTACGTCGGCCGTGCCGTCGCCGCCCTGGCCGCCGACCCCGGCCGGGCCAGATGGAACCAGCAGTCCGTCAGCTCCGCCCGGCTCGCCGCGGAGTACGGATTCACCGACATCGACGGCTCCCGGCCCGACGTCTGGGGCGCGGGCTGACCGGCTCCCCGCAGCGATGGACCTTCTCCCCTATTGATATCTCCCACGTCTCAATACGCTGTGACCAGGTATTTGTGGTGTATGGGACACGTTGCCTACGCTGAGGCGCGTTCGAGGGGAGTTTCCGATGGAACTCAGGCAGCTCCGGTATTTCGCGGCCGTCGCCGAGACCCGCCATTTCGGGAGGGCCGCGGAACGGTTGCACATGGCCCAGCCCCCGCTGTCCCAGGCGATCCGACGGCTGGAGGCGGAGCTGGGAGTGGAGCTGTTCGCCCGCACCACCCGGCAGGTCGCCCTGACCGGGGCCGGTGAGGTGTTCCGTACCGATGTGGAACGGATCCTCACGGCCGTCGACGAGGCGGTGGCCCGGGTCGGGCGGTTCGCCTCCGGCGTGGAGGGCGTGCTCCGGATCGGCCTGACGGGCTCCGCCTCGTACCGTCAACTGCCCGTGCTGGCCCGGCTGGTGAAGCGCGAGCTGCCGCAGGTGATCCTGGAGGTGCACACGGACATGCTCACGCCCGCCCAGGAAGCGGGGCTGACCGAACGGCGCCTCGACGTCGGCGTGCTGCGTCCGCCGGTGCGGCAGGAGGGCATCGTCCACCGCCCCATCGCCACCGAGCCCCTGGTGGCCGCCGTTCCCGAGGGGCACTGGCTCGGCGAGGCGGACACCGTGCGGGTGGAGCAGCTGCGCCACGAGAACTTCATCATGTACGCGGCCGCGCTCGGCTCCGTCGTGGGCGACGCGGTGGTCCGCAGCTGTCTCGCCTCCGGCTTCTACCCGCACCGCGCGTACGAGGTCACCGAGACCTCGGCCGCCCTGGCGCTGGTGGCCGCCGGGCTCGGCGTCGCCGTGCTGCCGGACTCGATCCGCTCCGCACCGCGCGAGGGAGTGGTGTGCAAGGACATCGAGGACGCGCTGTGCGTCCGCCTGGACCTCGCCTGGCGCGAGGACGACGACTCACCGCTGCTGCGCAACCTCCTCAAGGCGCTGGAGCAGAACGATGTTTTCCTCGCAGGAGACTCGAAGGAGAGCGGCATTGAAGATCGTCAAGGTTGAGGCCATCCCCTTCGCCATCCCCTACAAGAAGCCCCTGAGGTTCGCGAGCGGCGAGGTCCACACCGCCGATCACGTCCTGGTGCGCGTGCACACGGACGAGGGTCTGATGGGGACCGCCGAGGCGCCGCCCCGGCCGTACACCTACGGGGAGACCCAGGAGTCGATCGTGGCGGTGATCGACAAGATCTTCGCGCCGCAGATCCTGGGCCTGACGCCGCTGGAGCGCGAGGCGGTCCACGACAAGCTCGACCGCACCGTCGGCAACCCGACCGCCAAGGCCGCCGTCGACATGGCGCTGTGGGACATCCTCGGCCAGGCCGCGGGCATGCCGGTGTCCGGCCTGCTCGGGGGCTTCACCGACCGGATGCGGGTGAGCCACATGGTCGGGTTCGCGCCCACGGACGAGATGGTGGCCGAGGCGCTGCGGGTCCGGGACACGTACGGCATCACCACGTTCAAGGTGAAGGTCGGACGGCAGCCCTACCGCGCCGACGTCGACGCCTGCCGGGCGCTGCGCGAGGCCCTCGGCCCGGACGCCGGGCTCTACATCGACGGCAACCGCGGTTGGAGCGCGTCCGAGTCGGCGCGCGCCCTGCGGGAGATGGCCGACCTCGGCCTGACCTTCGCCGAGGAACTCTGCCCCGCCGACGATGTGCTGGGACGGCGCTGGCTGGTCGCCCAGAGCCCCGTCCCCTTCATCGCCGACGAGAGCGCCACCCGGGCCGCCGAGGTCACCCGGGAACTCCTCGGCGGATCGGCCACCGCCATCAGCATCAAGACCGCCCGCACCGGGTTCACCGCCTCCCAGCGCGTGCTGCACCAGTGCGAGGGGCTGGGCGTCGAGGTGGTCATGGGCAACCAGATCGACGGCCAGATCGGCACGCTGTGCGCGGTCGCCTTCGGCGCCGCCCACCGCACGGCCTCCCGGCACGCGGGCGAACTGTCGAACTTCCTCGACATGGCCGACGACCTCCTCGCCGAGCCGCTGACCATCGAGGACGGCACCCTGCGCATCCGTGAGGGCGCCGGTCTCGGCATCGACGTCGACCCCGGCAAGCTGGCCCGCTACCGCCAGGACCGCTGACACGGCCGCTGACACGGCCGCGGGAACGATCACCGACACGACCTACGGACAAGGAACGCCATCATGACCGACCTCAGCACCGACCGGCCCGCCGAGCAGGCCACCGCGGCCGCGTCCGGGGCCGCCGCCACCGAGCGGTTCCGCACCAAGGGGCACACCGGCGCCGCCGGGGCCGACACCGCACGCGTGGACACCCTGGTCTCCGAACTCCTCGCCGCCACCCACGACATCATCCGCCGCCACAAGCTGACCTACGCCGAGTACGACGCGCTCAAGGCGTGGCTGATCCAGGTCGGCGAGGACGGCGAGTGGCCGCTGTTCCTGGACGTCTGGGTCGAGCACGTCGTGGAGGAGGTCGCGGGCGAGAACCGCGAGGGCAGCAAGGGCACCATCGAGGGCCCGTACTACGTCCCCGGCGCCCCGAGCCTGCCCGCCGAGGCGACCCTGCCCATGCGCGACGGCGAGGAGGGCACCCCGCTGCTCTTCCAGGGCCAGGTCACCTGCGTGGACGGCACCCCGCTGCCGGGCGCCGTGATCGAGATGTGGCACGCCGACAACGACGGCTACTACTCCCAGTTCGCCCCGGGCCTGCCCGAGTGGAACCTGCGCGGCACCGTCGTCGCCGACGCCCAGGGCCACTTCAAGGTCCGCACCATCGAGCCCGCGCCCTACCAGATCCCCACCGACGGCTCCTGCGGGCGGCTCATCTCCGCCGCGGGCTGGCACGCCTGGCGTCCCGCACACCTCCATCTGAAGGTGTCGGCGCCCGGCCACCAACTCGTCACCACCCAGCTGTACTTCAAGGGCGGCAGTCATGTCGCGGACGACATCGCCCGGGCCGTGAAGCCCGAGCTCATCCTCGACCCCGGCCCCGCGGCGGACGGCGGCGGCCGCGAGGTCACCTACGACTTCGTCCTCGACAAGGTGTGATGCGCGGTGCTGTTCGCGGTACGGATGGACGTCGACCTGCCGCGCGACCTCGACCCCGAGGTGCGCGCGGACCTGGTGGCGCGTGAGAAGGCGTACTGCCAGGGCCTCCAGAAGGCGGGCACCTGGGTCCACATCTGGCGGTGCGTCGGGCAGTACGCCAACCTCAGCGTCTTCGACGTCGAGGACAACGAGGAACTCCACCGCGTCCTGTGGAACCTGCCCCTCTTCCCCTATATGACGATCGACGTCACACCCCTGGCCCGGCACCCGTCCGACCTGGCGGCCGACGACGCCGGGGCATGAGGGAACGCACGACGGGCGGAACGAAGAAACGGAGGCTGACACCATGACGACGGCACCGCGCGTGGCGATCGTGGGAGCGGGGATCGGGGGGCTGACCCTCGGGCTCTTCCTGCGGCAGCGCGGCATCGACGCCGAGATCTTCGAACAGGCGGAGGAGCTGAAGGAGACCGGCGCGGCGGTGGCGCTGTCCGCCAACGCCACGCGCCTGCTGGACGAACTCGGCCTCGGCGCCGCCCTCGGGGAAAGCTCCGCGGTCCCCACCGAACTCGTCTACCGCCACTGGCGCGACGGCCACCGGGTGGCCGCGCACCCGGTCGGCAGCGCGTACCGCGAGCGGTACGGCGGCGCCTACCGCGGTGTGCACCGGGCGGTGTTCCAGACCCTCCTGAGCACCGCGTGGGGCCAGGAAGGGCTGCACCTCGGAGCGCGGGTGCGCGGCCTGGCCGAGGAGCGCGACGGCATGCGCCTGGAGCTGGCCGAAGGGCCCGGCGAGGGCCGCTTCGACCTCGTCGTCGGCGCCGACGGCGTCCACTCCGCGGTCCGCCGCTGGGTGCACGCCGGTGAGCCCGCCGCGTACTCGGGCACCAGCGGCTTCCGGGGCCTGGTCCCCGCCGAACGGGTGCCGTCGCTGCCCGATCCGGGAGCCATCCAGTTCTGGATGGGACCGGGCGCGCACGTGCTGCACTACCCGATCGACCGGCAGGGCACGATCAACTTCCTCGCGGTGGTCCGCGGCCCCGCCCGGTGGACCGCCGGTTCCTGGCGCGCCGAGGCCGCTCCGGGGGAACTCGCCGCCGCGTTCGACGGATGGCATCCGGCGATGGCCGAAATGGTCACCGGGGCGCCGCAGAGCGACCGTTGGGCCCTGTTCGGCCAGGACCCGCTGCGCAGCTGGACCCGCGGCCGCGCCGTACTGCTCGGGGACGCCGCGCACGCCATGCTGCCCCACCACGGGCAGGGCGCCAACCAGACCATCGAGGACGCCGCCACCCTGGCGGACTGCCTGGCCGAGGCGGGTGGGCCGGGGGACTACGACTCCGCGCTGAGCCGTTACGAGCGGCTGCGCCGCGTCCGCACCCGGCAGGTGCAGCGCAGCTCGTGGGTGACCTCGGACCTGCTGCACCTGCCCGACGGGCCCGCCGCCGAGCGGCGCGACCGCAAGCTGGCCACCGTGCCCGAGGACTTCGGCTGGATCCACGCGTATGACGTACGGGCCGTACGCGACGTACGACATGCGGAGATGGCGACCGGCGCGGGCCGGTTCGGTCGAGACGGTTGACACTCCCGCGGGGCTCACTGACCATGCGCAAGGTGGGAGCGCTCCCATCTCTCCCCGTCCTCAGCACGGCCGTTGAGAAGGAGACCCAAGCGCATGACTCCGAGAGCCGCGTCGGCGGCCGTGGTGCTGCTGGTGGCCGCCGCCGGACTGGCCGGCCCCCACCAGGCGGGCGCCTTACCCGGCGGGGGAGCGCGGCCCGCCGCCTCCTCCGCCGCGGAAGGCCCCGCCCTCAGCGTCGACACCACCACCGGCCGCAAGGCCATCGACCCGCACATCTACGGGATCAACTTCGCCGACGAGGCGCTGGCCGAGGAGCTGCGCCTGCCGGTCCGGCGGTGGGGCGGCAACGCCACCAGCCGCTACAACTACCAGCTCGACGCGTACAACGCGGGCCACGACTGGTACTTCGAGAACCTGTACTACGAGAACGGCACCGCCCAGCTCCCGGACGGCTCGCAGGCCAACAAGTTCGTCGAGCAGGACCGCCGCACCGGCACCGACACCGTGATGACCGTGCCGATGAGCGGCTGGACGACCGCGGCGCGCAACGCCGCCTGTGGCTTCAGCATCGCCAAGTACGGGCCGCAGAAGGCGAATGACGCCCAGTGGCGCCCGGACTGCGGCAACGGTGTGAAGACCGACGGCACCAACGTCACCGGCAACGACCCGAAGGAAACCAGCGTCCCCGCGGGCCCGGAGTTCACCAAGGGCTGGGTCGAGTACCTGAAGCGCACCTACGGCCCCGCGGACGACGGCGGGGTCGGCTTCTACAACCTCGACAACGAGCCCGACTTGTGGTGGAGCACCCACCGGGACGTCCACCCGGAGGGCACGGGCTACGACGAGATGCGCGACAGCACGTACGCCACCGCCGCCGCCATCAAGGACGCCGACCCGGGCGCGAAGACCCTCGGCCCGGTCGGCTGGGGCTTCAACTCCCTCATCTACTCCGGCCTCGACCAGAAGACGTGCGGCGAGAAGGGCGGCGACTGCTGGTCCAACCCGCCCGACCGGGCGGCCCACGGCGGGCAGCTGTTCGCGCCCTGGTACCTCCAGCAGATGAAGGCGTACGAGCAGAGCCACGGCCGCCGCATCCTGGACTACTTCGACGAGCACATCTACCCGCAGCAGACCGGGGTGTTCGGCGGCAGCGTGGACGCGGCCACCCAGGAACTGCGGCTGCGCTCCACGCGGCAGCTGTGGGACCCGAGCTATGTGGACGAGAGCTGGATCAACCAGCCCGTCCAGTTCATCCCGCGCATGCGCTCCCTGGTCGACGAGAACTATCCGGGCACCAAGCTCGCCATCACCGAGTACAACTGGGGCGCGCTCGACCACATCAACGGGGCCCTCGCCCAGGCCGATGTGCTGGGCATCTTCGGCCGGGAGGGGCTGGACCTCGCCACCCTGTGGGATCCGCCCACGTCCACGGAGCCCGGCGCCTTCGCCTTCCGCATGTTCCGCAACTACGACGGCAACGGCGGCTCCTTCGGCGACACCGCGGTCCGCGCCGCCAGCGCCGACCAGGACAAGCTCGCGGTCTACGCGGCCGAGCGCAGCAGCGACAAGGCGCTGACCGTGATGGTCGTCAACAAGACCACCGGCGATCTGACCGCCCCGGTATCCGTGACCGGCGGCAGCGCGCCGGGTGGCTCGGCGCAGGTCTACCGGTACGGCCAGGACGATGTCACCGCGATCAAGCACCTGGCCGACCAGCCGCTGACCGACGGCGGTTTCACCGCCACCTTCCCGGCCTACTCCATCACCGAGTACGTCCTGCCCGCCGGATCCTCCGAGGCGAAGCCGCCCACCGCGCCCGGCACCCCGTCCGCCACCGCGGTCGGTTCCGACCGGGCCACCCTCGCCTGGGGCGCGTCCACCGCCGGATCGTCCCCGGTGGCGCGCTACGAGGTGTACTCCGGCGACACCACCGGCGTCCCGGTCGCCACCGTCGCCGTCCCGGCCACGAGCGCCACCGTCACCGGACTGTCCCCGGCCACCGCGTACACCTTCCGCGTCGTGGCCAAGGACACCACGGGCCGTAGCTCCCCGCCATCGGCCCCGGTACGGGTGACCACCACCGGGGCCCCGGCGTCCGCCTGCACGGTCGGCTACACGGTGGGCAACGACTGGGGCAGCGGCTTCACGGCCACCGTCACGATCACCAACAAGGGCCCCACCGTGAACGGCTGGCAGCTCGGTTTCTCCTTCAGCGGCAACCAGAAGGTCACCCAGGGCTGGAACGGCACGTGGCGCCAGAACGCCACCGCGGTCACCGTCGGGGACGCCGGCTGGAACGCCACCCTGGCCACCGGATCCTCCACCACCATCGGCTTCAACGGCTCGTACACCGGCAGCAACCCCGCACCGCGGGACTTCACCCTGAACGGCAAGCCGTGCACCGCCCCCGGCACCGCGGTCGCCGCCCCTATCGCCGCCCCGGTCGGCCACGCGCCCGGCCCGGACGCGGTGCCGGACCGGAGGAGGACACGGTGACCGCGTACGCATGCGGACGCACGCTCAGGGCCGCGCTGCTCGCCACCGTGCTCGCCCTGGCGGCGACCCTGCTCACGGTGCCCGCCAAGGCGTCCGCCGTGAACGCGCTCAGCATGCGCGGCGCCGATGTGTCGACCGCACAGCGCGCCCTCGACCTGGGCGCGAAGTATTACGACGCGAACGGCAACGCCGCCGACCCGCTCGACATCCTCAAGGGCGCCGGGGTGAACTACGTCCGCCTGCGGGTCTGGAACAACCCCGCCGGCGGCTACAACAACAAGGCCAAGGTGCTGGCCTACGCCAAGACGGTCAAGGCCAAGGGCCTGAAGCTGCTGGTCGACTTCCACTACTCGGACACCTGGGCCGACCCGGGCAAGCAGTACAAGCCCGCGGCCTGGGCGAGCCACGGCATCGGCCAGCTCCAGACCGACGTCTACAACTACACCTACGACGTCTGCAACAGCCTCAAGGCCCAGGGCACCGCCCCGGACAGCGTGCAGATCGGCAACGAGATCAACGTGGGCATGCTGTGGAACGACGGCAAGGTGGTCAACAACGACTTCACCAACCTCAGCCTGCTGCTCAAGGCGGGCTACAACGCCACCAAGGCGTGCAACAGCGGCACCAAGGTGATCATCCACACCGCGAACGCGGACAGCGACGCGCACGCGCGCTGGTTCTACGACGGGATCAAGGCGAAGGGCGTCAGCTGGGACCTCACCGGGCTGTCGTACTACTGCATGTGGCACGGCACGCTGTCCACCCTGTACGACGTCACGGCCGACATGAGGTCCCGCTACGGCAAGGACGTCGTGATCGCCGAGACCGCGTACCCCTTCACCACGGCGAACGCCGACAGCACCGGCAACTCGGTCACCTCCGGCTGCTCGGGCTATCCGCTCACCTGGACCGGCCAGGCCGCGAACTTCACCGACGTGCAGACCACCGCCCGCAACGCCGGTGCGATCGGTGTCTTCTACTGGGAGCCCACCTGGTACGCGGTCCCCGGCAACGGCTGGGACCCGGCCGACATCAACAACAGCGGCGACGGCTGGGACAACATGGCCGTCTTCAACTGGACCGGCCACCTGAACCCCAACATCAGATGGACCTCATAGCCACGCCATCGCACACCTGCTCGATTACCTGGTTACACTTGCCGCCATGGGCGCGTATCTCCAGGGCTCGCTCTTCGACCAGGCCGACGCCATCGGCCTCGGCCCGCTGCACGGAGTGCGCAGGACCGAGCTGCGGGACGGGGCCTGGATCGATGTGCTGACCGGGTGGCTGAGCGGGGCGGACACCCTGTTCGCCCGGCTCGCCACCGAGGTCCCCTGGAAGGCCGAGCGCCGGCGGATGTACGACCGTACGGTGCAGGTCCCGCGGCTGCTCGCCTTCTACGGCGCCGACGACACCCTGCCCCATCCCGTCCTCTCCGAGGCCCGGGACGCGCTCTCCGCGCACTACGCGGCCGAGCTGGGCGAACCGTTCACCACGGCCGGGCTGTGCTACTACCGCGACGGCCACGACAGCGTGGCCTGGCACGGCGACCGGACCGGCCGCGGCCGCAGGGAGGACACCATGGTCGCCATCCTGTCCGTGGGCGCGCCACGCGATCTGCTGCTCCGCCCCCGCGGCGGCGGGGCCACCGTGCGGCGGCCGCTCGGCCACGGCGATCTCCTCGTGATGGGCGGCTCCTGCCAGCGGACCTGGGAACACGCGATCCCCAAGACCTCGCGGACGGCCGGACCGCGGATCAGTGTGCAATTCCGGCCCGCCGGGGTGCGGTGAACCCCCCGGCCTCTTGAGCCGACCAGCGCTGTGCACGATGCTCGTGCAGGAACCATGCACCCGCTCGGGCCCCGCCGTGGCCCCGGCTGGAGCGATCACGAGGAAGGTGGCGGCGGATGCGTACCGGGCTGGAGGGAGACTCCCTGCTGCGGAAGGTGCGGCTGATCCTGGGGGCCTTCGAGACCGGGGCGCCGGTGCTCGGTCTGTCGGAGCTGGCGCGGCGGACCGAGCTGGCGAAGACCACCGTCCACCGGGTGGCCACCGAGATGGTCGGTGTCGGCCTGCTGAACCGGCACGGCCGCCGCTACGAGCTGGGCTCCCTCCTCTTCGAGCTGGGCCAGCGCGCGCCCCGGACGAGAGCCATGCGGCTGATGGCGGCCCCCTACCTCGAAGACCTGGCGCTGACCACGCGGGAGACCGTGGTGCTCGCCTTCCCCGGCGACCGTCACGTGGTTTTCGTCGAGAAGTACTTCAGCCAGCGCGGCGGCGGTGTCGCCGTCACCGAGGTCGAGGGCCGGGTGCCGTTCCACTGCGGGGCGTCGGGCAAGGCGCTGCTGGCCTTCGGCGCCGAGGCGATACGCGAGGACGTCATGGCCTCCCCGCTGCGCCGCCGCACCCCGTGGACGATCACCGATCCGGCCCGGCTGGAGGCCGAGCTGGAGCAGGTGCGCCAACAGGGCTATGCCGTCGACCGCCAGGAACTGGTCGTGGGCTACGCGGCGGTCTCCGCGCCCGTGTTCGTCGACGGTGTCGCCGTGGCGACCCTGACCGTGGTGGGCCCGGCCGAGCGTCTGGATGTGCGCAGGCTGGCTCCCGTGGTCACGGCGGCGGGCCGCGCGCTGACCCGGGATGTCGCGCCGGTGAAGGGCTGATTCCGGCAAAGCGGCTGCGTACGCAAACTTTTCGGTCCGGTGACCGGGCCAATGGCATTTCCTCCATCCACGCCTCCGCAAACAATGCGTGAACAGCCGGGCCGCGGCTGGTGATCGTAAGAGGCGGCCGATGGAGGACCCCTACATGGCAGAAACGAAAGGTGCCCCGCGCCAGGTGCGCACGGCGGCGATCGCAAGTCTGGTCGGCAGCGCCCTGGAATGGTACGACTTCTTTCTCTACGGCACGGCCGCCGCGCTCGTGTTCAACACCCTGTTCTTCCCCACCTTCGACCCGCTGGTGGGCACGATCGCCGCCTTCGGCACCAACGCGGCGGGATTCCTCGCCAGGCCGCTCGGCGGCATCGTCTTCGGGCACTTCGGCGACCGGCTCGGCCGTAAGTCGATGCTGGTCATCACCCTGATGATCATGGGGGTTTCGACCTTCCTGATCGGCACGCTGCCGGGCTACGCCACCATCGGCGTGTGGGCCCCGGTACTGCTGGTGGGCCTGCGGGTCGTGCAGGGCATCGCCGTCGGCGGCGAGTGGGGCGGCGGTGTGCTGATCGTCAGCGAACACGCCCCGGACCACCGCCGGGGCTTCTACTCGGCCTGGAGCCAGACGGGCGTGGGGCTCGGGTTCGTCCTCTCCGCCTCGGTCTTCACCCTGATCCAGGCCGTGACCAGCAAGGACGCGTTCCTCGCCTGGGGGTGGCGCGTCCCGTTCCTGGCCGGAATCGTGCTCACCGCCGTGGGACTGGTGATCCGGATGCGGGTCATGGAGACGCCCGCGGCCCGGCAGGCGGCGCCCGCCGAGAAGAAGGCCAGGCTGCCCATCCTCGACGTCCTGCGCACCCATCCCAAGGCGGTGCTGATCGCCTTCGGCGCGCGCATCGCCGAGAACGGCGCGCTGTACGTCTTCCTCACCTTCAGCCTCTCCTACGCGGCCACGATCGGGCTGGACGGCGACCTGGTGCTGACCGCGGTCGTGGTGGGGATGCTGGCCGAATCGTTCGCGATGCCGATGTGGGGAGCGCTGTCCGACCGCGTCGGGCGCCGCCCGGTGTACCTGGGCGGTGCGATCGCGATGATCGTCTGGGCGTACCCGTTCTTCTTGATGTTCGACTCGCGCAACCCGGTCCTGGTGTTCGTGGCGGCCTTCGTGGCGCTCGTGGTCTGCCACGGGACGATGATCGGCACTCAGCCGTCGTTCTTCCACGAACTCTTCGACAGCCGGGTGCGCTACAGCGGGGTCGCCTTCGGCCATGAGCTGGCCTCGATGGTCGCCGGTGGCTTCTCGCCCATCATCGCCACCGCGCTGTTCGCCTGGGCGGGCGCGTCCTGGCCGATCGCCCTGTTCCTGATCGGCATGGGCGTGGTCACCGTCATCGCGGTGGCGCCGGCCCCAGAGACGGCAGCACACCCCGATCACGGAGAGGAGTCCGTTCCAGCATGTCCTCGCCCGAACATCTCGCACACGGGACGTTGATCCGCTATCTGGAGCTGTGCGACGTCCCCCGGCCGCCGGACGCCACCGGCAGCCTGGAGGACCTGTTCACCCCGGACGCCGTGTGGGAGGGCGTGGGCCCTCTCTACGCCGCGAAGTTCGGCCGTACGACCGGCGCACGGGCCATCGCGGACATGGTGTCGGCGCATCTGCCGCCGAACCCGCACTTCCAGGCGAACGTGCACCTGCTCCACCCCGGTACGACGCACACGGAGGGCGAGACGGTCCGGGGGAGGTGGCTGATGCAGCAACTGTCCCGGTACGCGTCCGGAGCCGCCGAACTCGTCGTGGCCAGGCTGGAGGTGGACTTCCGTATCGAGGGGGACACGGCCCGCATCCGCCACTTCCGCACCGAGCGCGTCTTCACGAGCGGCCTCCCCACGGCCGAGGCGGCGGGGCGATGACCGTACACGACGACGGCCGCACGCTGCTCCTCACCTGCTACCGCGACATCCGCCCCTACGGCTGGCCCCATGTGGACCTGTTCCTGCACGACTCGGACGGCAGGGAGCTGAACTGGGTCCACTGGGCGGCCACCGAGGAAGGCCCCGACGGCGCGGACGCCGCCTGCGCCGCCGCCGAACCCACCCTGCGCAGAACCACCCCATGGCGCCACGGCATCCGGGCCGATGGCAGCGACTACTGGACCGCTCACGCCGAGTGGAACGAACAGCCGGACCGCACCGACTCACAGGAAGAGGCGGAATGACCGCATCAACCGAACCCGCCCCCACCGGAAGCCCCTCCGGCCCCGATATCGCCACCCTGGTCCAGGAAGACCGCGTGGACATCTCCCTGTACACCGACCCGGAGCTGTTCGAGCTGGAGATGGACCGCATCTTCAACCGCACCTGGGTGTGGGTGGCGCACGAGAGCGAGATCCCGAACGCCGGTGACTTCCGAACGTCGATGGTCGGCCGTCAGCCGGTGATCGTGACCCGCGACCGGCGCGGTGGCATCAACGTCCTGCTGAACCGCTGCCGCCACCGCGGCGCCAGCCTGTGCGAGGCGCCCCGGGGCAACGCCAACGGGTTCACCTGCCCGTACCACGCCTGGTCCTACGCGCTCGACGGAAAGCTGCGCGGCATCCCGTACCCGGACGGCTACGAGGACGTCCTGGAGAAGAAGGACTTCCCGCTGCACCGGCTGAAGGTCGACAGCTACGCGGGGATGATCTTCGCCAGCTTCAACCCGGACGTCGAACCCCTCGCCGACTTCCTGGGCCCGGCCAGGCACTGGATGGACCTGTTCATGAAGCAGGGCGCGGGCTTCCCGATCAAGGTGCAGGGCGAGCACAAGTTCCGGTTCAACGGCAACTGGAAGATCCAGCTGGAGAACACCACCGACGGGTACCACTTCCCGATCGTGCACCGCTCCTGGATGTCCTCCGTGGACTCCGAGACCGCCGAGATGCTGTCGTTCATGACCGACGAGAAGGCGGTCACCCACTCCCTGGGCAATGGCCACAGCGTCATGGTCATGGTGCCGGAACACGTCGACCTCGACGAGGACGACGGCACCGAGCAGTTGCAGGAGCGCTTCGGACACATCGTCGAGGAACTGTCCCGGACTTACGAACCGGCACAGGTGCGGCGCATCGTGCGCTCCATGCACGGCGCCGGGTTCAACCTGAACCTGTTCCCCAACGTGGCCATGTCGATGGCGTTCTTCCGGGTGCTGCGCCCCCTCTCCGCCACCGAGACGGAGATCCGGCACATGGCGCTGGGCCTGGACGGCGGCCCGGAAATCGTCAACCGTGAACGGCTGCGGATCCACGAGCACTTCCAGGGGCCGTTCGGGTTCGGCAGCCCCGATGACTCCGAGGCATGGGACCGCGTCCAGCGCGGCGCGGCGGCCGGTCCCGGTGTGCCGATCATGGTGAACCGCGGGCTGTCCCGGGAGCAGGACGACAGCAAGGGACGCGTCTCGCACGCCACCGACGAGACCGGTATGCGCGAGGCGTACGCGATGTGGAAGGCGATGATGACCGATGTCCGTTGAGACCCCCGCAACCCCGGACGCGCGGGTGGCACCGGAGTTGCCGCACCTCGCCGATCCCCGGACCGCCGCGGCCGTCGAACTCGTCTGGCGCGAGGCCCATCTGCTGGACCGCAAGCAGTACCACGAGTGGGACCGGCTCTGGGCCCCGGACGGCCGGTATGTGATCCCCATCGATCCGGAGACCGAGGACTTCGAGTCCACCCTCAACATGGTCTACGACGACGACCGCATGCGCCGGATGCGGATCGAGCGGCTGACGTCCGGCCACTCGATCTCGGTCGCCGCCGCCGCGCGCACCGTGCGCACCCTGTCCCGGTTCGTGGTCCAGCACCACGACGACGCGACCCTGACGCTCAGCTCCGCACAGGTGCTGGTCGGCCACCGGCGGGAGCAGACCTTCGTGCTCGGTGCGGACGTCACCCACCGGATCCGGCTGGACGGGCCCGAGCCGCTGATCCAGGAGAAGGTCATCCGGCTGGTCAATTCCGAGGACGCCGTCAACGCGTCCGGCTTCCTGCTGTAGGTGAGGCACACGATGATCAGGGCCACGGTCAGCGAGATCACGGCCGAGACCGGCGCGGTGAAGTGTTTCCGGCTGCGGCGCAGCGACGGCCGCCCGTTCGCCCCGTACGAGGCGGGGGCGCACGTGGACGTCCTGGGTCCGAGCGGCATCACCCGGCAGTACTCGCTGTGCGGGCCGCCCGACGACGGCGCCTATGTGATCGCCGTCAAGCGGGAGGAGTGTTCCCGGGGCGGGTCCTCGGCGCTCCACGACCAGGTCGCGGCCGGTGACGAACTCGTCGTCAGCGAACCCCGGAACCTCTTCCGCATCGAGCCCGGGGCGGCCCGCCACGTGCTGGTCGCGGCCGGTATCGGGATCACGCCGCTGCTCAGCATGGCGTACCAACTCCGCCGTACCGGCGCGCCGTTCCGGCTGCACTACTTCGCCTCCAGCCGGGAGGGGGCGGCGTTCGTCCCGCTCCTGGAGAGTGCCGAGTTCGCCGCCGACGTGGAGTTCCACTTCGGGCTCGGCCGGGACGCACAGCCCGGGCTGCTGGCGCACGCGCTGGCGGACGCCGACCCCGCGACCCATGTCTATACGTGCGGCCCCAAGGAGTTCATGCAGCGCGTCGTGGAGGTGGCGACCCGCTCACTGCCCGAAGAGCAGGTCCACGTCGAACACTTCCAGCCCCTGGAACCGGCGGCCGAGGCCGGGGACGCGTTCGACGTGGAACTGGACACCGGCGAGGTGTTCACCGTTCCGCCCGGGCGGAGCATCGTCGACGTGCTGGCGGAGGGCGGCATCGAGGTCGACACGTCCTGCCGTGAGGGCATCTGCGGCACCTGTGTGCTCCCTGTGCTCGACGGGGTACCGGACCACCGCGACAACTGCCTGACCCGGAAGGAGAAGGAGGCCGGCGACCAGATCGCCACCTGTGTGTCCCGGGCCCGGACCGCCCGTCTCGTACTGGAGCTGTAACCCGCTGGGAGGGAAGTACACCGATGCCGCAACCACGGCACGAAACGACGGCTCTGTCCGCCCTGGTCGCGCGGGTGGCCGAGGGCGGGCTGAGCGCGGGCGAGGCGGTGGGCGGCGCCCTGGAACGCCTCGACGCCGCCGAGCCCGACATCCGGGCGTGGGTGCGGGTGGACCGGGACGGTGCACTGGGCGCCGCCCGGCGGCTCGACACGGCGCCACCGGGCGGACCGGGCGGGCTCCTGCGCGGCGTCCCGTTCGGGGTCAAGGACATCATCGACGTCCGCGGCCTGCCGACCGAATGCGGCTCGCCCCTGCGACGGGGCCGGGTGGCCGCCTCCGACGCGCCGTTGGTCGCCCGGCTCCGGGAACTCGGGGCGATTCCCCTGGGCAAGACGGTCACCACCGAGTTCGCCTACTTCGCCCCCGGCCCCACCCGGAATCCGCACCACCTCGCGCATACGCCCGGCGGCTCCTCCAGCGGGTCCGCGGCCGCCGTGGCGGCGGGCGTGGTGCCCCTCGCGCTCGGCAGCCAGACCGCAGGTTCGCTGACCCGGCCCGCCGCGTACTGCGGTGTCGCGGGCTTCGTGGCACCCGTCGGCGGACCGCTCGACACGACGGGTTTCGCGGGCCTGTCCCACAGTCTCGACGCGGTCGGGCTGCTCACCCCGACCGTCGCCGATCTGCGCCTCGCGTATCTGGCCCTGACCGGCGCGGACCGGCGTCCCGGCCCGCCCGAACCCCCCGCGCGCCCGAGGCTCGCGGTGTGGCCGGGCACCGAACTGGCCGAGGTGGCGGACACCATGCGAGCGGCCCTGAAGCACACGGCCGACCGGGCGGTGGCGGACGGCGCGGCGCTCGTGGACGTCGACTGGGCCGCGCGGACACCCCGGCTCGCCGAGGCACACGCCACGGTCATGGCCTACGAGGCCGCCCGCGCCCTGGCCACCGAGGCCACGCAGCCGGAGCGGCTGAGCGCGCCCTTGAACGAACTCCTCGCGCGGGGCCGCGCCACCACGGCCGCGGACTACCGCCACGCGCTGTCCGTCGCGGAGCGCGCGCGCACCGAGACGCTGGCCCTGCTCGGCGACGTGGACGCCGTACTCGGCCCTGCCGCCCCCGGCCCCGCCCCCGAGGGGCTGACGGCCACCGGCTCACCGGTCCTGAGCCGCCCGTGGCAACTCCTGGGCCTGCCCGCCCTGACCGTGCCGGGCCACCGGGACGGCCGGGGCATGCCCCTGGGGCTCCAGCTCATCGGACACCCGGACCGGCTGGAGCGGCTCTTCTCCCTCGGCCACGCCCTCGAAGAGGCCATCGGCGCTACGGGGCCGGTTTGATGGTCTTCATGGTGAAGTGGGAGGTGACGTTCTTGACCCGCGGGATCGTCATGACGTGCTGGCTGAGGAACGCCTCGTAGGCGGTCAGGTCGGCCACGGCCACGCGCACGAAGAAGTCGGGGGTGCTGAACAGCCGGCGCAGCTCGACGACCTCCTCGGCCTGGGTGAGCGTCCGCTCGAAGTGTCCGGTGGTCTCCGCGTCCTGGGAGTCGAGGCTGACGTCGAGCAGCACCTCGAAGGAGCGCCCCACGGCGGCGGGGTCGATGACGGCCCGGTAGCCGCAGATGACCCCGTCGGCCTCCAGCCGCTGCACCCGCCGCAGGCACGGCCCGGTGGTGAGCCCGACCCGACGGGCCAGCTCGACGTTGGTCAGCCGCCCGTCACGCTCCAGCTCGGCGATGATTGCTCGGTCCATGGCGTCCATGGCATAAAGATTGCACGATCGGAGGTTCACCCAGCAATATTCGCAACCACATGGCGCGCTTTCCGCGAGACGATGAGCGGGTGCGACACGACGTTCCCACCCAGATGACAGCGCCGGATCCCCTGCCGGATCCCGCCCCCGCCACCGATAAGCAACGCATCGCCGCGGGGGTGCGCGATTCCTTCTCGGCCGGGCTCGGGATCTTCCCGCTGGGCATCGCGCTCGGCCTGCTGGTCATCCAGGCCGGTCTGCCGTGGTGGCTGGCCCCCGCGCTGTCCCTGTCCGCGTTCGCCGGGTCCCTGGAACTGCTGCTGGTGGGCATGGTGGCCGCCGTCACGCCCCTGGCCTCCATCGCGCTGACCGTCCTGGTGGTCAACTTCCGGCATGTGTTCTACGCGTTCTCGTTCCCCCTCCACCTGGTCAGGAGCCCGTTCGCGAAGGCGTACGCCGTCTACGCGATGATCGACGAGGCGTACGCCGTCAACGCCTCCCTGCCCGAGGCGGAACGCTCCGCACCCCGCATGCTGGCGATGCAGATCGCCTGCGAGGTCTACTGGGTCGGCGGTGGGCTGATCGGTGTCGCCCTGGGGGCGGCCCTGCCCGGGCCGATCAAGGGCCTGGAGTTCGCGCTGTGCGCCCTGTTCACCGTGCTCACCCTGGACGCGTTCCGCTCACGTCATGAGGTGCCCTCCGTGCTGCTGGCCGGGGCCAGCGTCACGGTCGCCCTCGTCCTCACCCCGGGCGTCGCGCTGTTCACCGCGCTGCTGCTGTTCGTCGCCCTGCTGCTGGCCCGCCACGCGCTCAACCCCCGCTGCCCCGCCCGCCGTGTCGCCGAGGAGGCCGCCGATGCCTAGCACGTCGTACCTGGTCGCCGTCCTCGCGATCGTCTTCACGATCACCCTCGCGCTGCGGGCCGTGCCCTTCGCGGTGCTGCGCACCCTGCGGACCTCGCCGATCGTGCGGCAGCTGTCGGCGTGGATGCCGGTGGGCATCCTCGCGATCCTCGCGGTGACCGCCCTGCACGGCAGCGTCGCCGCCGAACCGCGCGCCACGCCGTACGCGCTGCTCGCCGTGGCCGCCACCGTGGGCGTTCACCTCGCCTGTGGCCGCCGCACGATCCTGAGCGTCGGCATCGGCACCGCCGTCTACGTGGCCCTCGTCAACGCCCTCTGATCCGCGGGGCGTTGCCTAAACGGTCTTGAGCTGACCGCCGTCGACCACGAGATCGGCGCCGTTGATGGCCCGGGTGCGGCCGGAGGCGAGCATCCGCACCACCTCGGCCACCTCTTCCGGCTCGGTGAGCCGCCCGGTGGTGAGCCCGGCGGCGCCGGGGAACGCCTCGAGGAACTCATCGAGGGTCTTGCCGGAGGCGGCGGCCAGGCCCGCCCCGAACCCATCGGCGTCCAGCCAGGCGGGGGTGCGCGTCGGTCCGGGGGAGACGGTGTTCACCCGGACGCCCTTCGGTCCCAGCTCCATCGACAGCGCCTTGCTCAGATTGGTGAGCGCCGCCTTCGCCGCGCCGTAGTCCACCGTCGGGGGCTGCGGGCCGCGCGCCCGCGCGGAGGACACGTTGATGACGGCGCCTTGACGCCCCGTCAGGGAAGGGAGGGCGGCGCGGATGGTGCGGACGACGCCGAAGAAGTTCAGCTCGAAGGTGTGCTGCCACTCGGCGTCGTCGATGGCCGCGAAGCCATCCGTCCTCGGGGAGAACGCGCCGACGTTGTTGACCAGGACGTCGATCCCGCCCAGCTCCGCCTGCGCCTGCCGGATCAGCTCCGCCGGACCGTCGGGAGTGGCCAGGTCGACGGACACCGTCGACGAGGCGGCCTCCTTCAGCTCCGGCGTGATGGTGCGGGCGGCACCGGTGACGCGTATGCCGTCCGCTTCGAGCGCGCGGGTCACCGCCAGCCCGATGCCCTTGCTCGCGCCGGTCACCACAGCGGTCTTCATGGGGTGGCTCCTTGCCTATTCGGGGAGTGCTTCGAGCGCCGCGTCGATGACCGACGCGAGCAGCTTCCGGTCCGGCAGCGACACACTCATCACGCGCAGCCCCTGCACCATCGTGGTGAGGAACGCGGCGATGCTCTCCACGTCAGTCTCGTACTGGACCTGGCCCGCGGCCCGGGCGCTGTGCAGCGCCGAGGCGAAGGCCGACCGGGTCGCGTTGAGCGCGTCCTGGGCGATGCGGGCCGCCATCGGGTCGTGCGCCGCCCGTTCCACAATCGCGCCCACGAGGAGGCAGCCCGGGCGGTCCCGCTCCGTCAGCGAGTCGTCGACCCGCTCCAGCAGCAGGTCCCGCACCGCCTGCCGGACCGGTACCTGACGGGACAGCTGGTCTCGCAGGTGGCGGTTGACGACGTCGACGTAGTGGCGCAGCGATCGCTCGTACGCCTCCTGCTTGCTGCCGAAGGCCGCGTAGAGCGAGCCGCGCCCCAGGCCGGTCACCTCACACAGGTCGGCGACCGAGGTCGCCTCGTAACCCTTCGCCCAGAACAACCGCATGATCTTGAGCAAAGCCTCGTCTTCCGCGAAGCCGCGCTGTCTCGTCATGTCCGCAACCTAGGTCTTTGTTGACCGATCGGTCAACAAAGACTGTGTGAGTTGATGGGGTCTGTCGGGTATTCCGAGGGGATGTCGACCGTCTTTCTGGACCGATCAGTCAGCGCTCGGTTAGCGTGACGAGCCATCCGGCTGCCCAAGAAGGCCACGCTCGTGGCGTTGCTCGTGGTCTTCCTGGCCGGGCAGGTCCTGGCCGCGACCGCGCAGAGCTACCGCGTCCTCCTGGCCGCCCGTGTGCTCACCGCGGTCGTCCAGAGCGCGTTCTTCGGCATCGGCGCGGTGGTGGCGGCGGATCTGGTGCCGCCGTCCAAGCGGGCGAGGGCCGTCGCGATCATGTTCGGCGGGCTCACCGTCGCCACCATCGCCGGGGTGCCGCTGGGCGCGTCGTCGGCCAGCACTGGGGGTGGCGGGCCCCGTTCTGGGGCGTGAACGGCCTCGCGCTGATCGGGCTGATCGGCGTCATCGCCCTGGTGCCGCGCCATCGTTCCGCCGAAGGGGCTGGCATCCAGGGCGAGTTGGCCGCCTTCCGGCGGGGCAGGGTGTGGCTGGGGCTGGCGACGACCGGGCTCAGTCAGGCCGCGCTGTTCGGCTGCTACTCGTACATCGCGCCGCTGCTGACGGACGTCACGGGCTACTCGGCGGCGGCCGTTCCCGTCCTGCTGGTCCTCTTCGGGCTGGGCACGGTGTGCGGCAGTGTGCTGGGCGGGCGGCTCGCCGACCGCAACCTGATGCGCACCCTCTGCGGGGGCATGGGGCTGCTGGCGGCGAGCCTCGCGGCGTTCCCGCTCGCGGCGGACTCCAGGTGCTCATGACCGGCATGGTCATCGCGTTCGGCCTCGCGGGCTCGCGTTCGCCGTCGCCGCGCTGCTGACGGCGGTGGCGGGAGCCACCGCCGACGCTAGGGGTGCAGCGCGGTGCGCAGCGTGTCCGCGGCGAGCGTGATGGCCGCCTGCGCGGCATGCGTGCCGCGCAGCGCGTTGAGCATGACGAAGTCGTGGATGATGCCCTGGAAGCGCACCGCGGTGACGGGCACGCCTGCCGCGCGCAGCTTGTTCGCGTATGCCTCGCCCTCGTCGCGCAGGACATCGGCTTCCGCGGTGATGACGAGGGCGGCGGGCAGCCCGGTGAGCTGCTCGGTGGTGGCCCGCAGCGGGGAGGCGGTGATCTCGGCGCGTTCGCCCTCGTCGGTGGTGTACTGGTCCCAGAACCAGCGCATGCCGTCGCGGCGCAGGAAGTAGCCCGTCGCGAACTGGTGGTACGAACCGGTGTCGAAGCCCGCGTCCGTGACCGGGTAGAACAGCACCTGCTGGAGCAGGGACACATCGCCGCGCTCCTTGGCCATCAGGGTCAGGGCGGCGGACATGTTGCCGCCGACCGAGTCCCCGGCCACGGCCAGCCGGGTGCCGTCCAGACCCTTACTCGCTCCGTCCTGGACGATCCACCGGGCGACGGCGTAGTTCTGCTCGATGGCGACCGGGTAGCGGGCCTCGGGGGAGAGGTCGTACTCGGGGAACACCACGGCGGCGTCCGCGCCGACGGCGAGTTCGCGCACCAGGCGGTCGTGGGTGTGGGCGTTGCCGAACACCCAGCCCGCGCCGTGGATGTAGAGGACCACCGGCAGCGTCCCGGTGGCACCGGCCGGTCTGACGATACGGACCCGGACGCCGCCGGTGGGACCGCCGGTGACGGTGATCCACTCCTCGTCGACATCCGGCTTGCCGATCTCGCCGGACTGCACCTCGTCGACGGCCTTGCGGCCCTCGGCCGGGGCGAGGTCGAACAGGTACGGCGGGTTGGCGGTCGCCTCCGCGAAGGCGGCCGCCGCCGGTTCCAACACCGGCTGAACCGGCCTGCTGCCGTCGGACATGCGTCACTCCTGACGTGTGGTGTCGTGTCGTACGCCGGTGGAAACCAGACAGAGTGGTCCCGGGCGGCGAAGGGGAAGGTGCGGGTCGTGTCCCGCCACGGAGATCCGTCGGCAGGACGCTAGGCGCGGCGCCGCGCCCCGCCTTGACCAGGGGCGCACGGCTTGTCGTCCATCAGCGCACCGCCCGGGGCCACGAGGGTCGCGGCGTGGGTACGCCGTTCATCCGCGCGGTCACCGACGCGTTCACTCGCGCGTTCCCCCGCGTGGTTGCGGGCTCGGTCGCGGGCCCGCTCATGGGCCGCGCCCACCGGCTCCCGCCACAGCGCCTGCCATTCGCGGGGAGACATTCCATAGGCGGCCCGGAAGACCCGGCTGAAATGGGCCGGGCTGATGAATCCCCAGTGCTGGGCCACGGCGGCGACCGTACGGCTCGACCGGCAGCCGCGCGCCAGCTCTTTCCGGCATTCCTCCAGCCGTCGCTGTCGGATCCACCGGCCGACCGTGGTGCCGTGTTCCTGGAAGAGCTTGTGCAGATAACGCACGGATATTGCGTGATGCCGCGCGATCGTTTCCGGTGAAAGCCCGGAATCCGCCAGGTGTTTGTTGATGAACGCGTGAACGCGCGCCAGATGCGCGCGGTCCGCACCGGCGCGCCGGTCCTCCATGGCGCGCGTGCCGAGCGTGTCGAGGGCGCCCGTCGCGAGGGTGGCCAGCAGATCCAGCAGGGTGCGGGCGATCTGCCGCCGGATGGGCCACGGGTGGGGACCGGCGCCGTCCGCGAGCCGGGAAATGATGGGCAGCAGCATGGCCGACAGCGCCGTATCGGCCTGGATGGGCCGCGCGACAAGCTGGGCGAGCTCGGGTTCGGAGAGCCCCAGCGCCCGGCGCGGCAGTACGAGAACCTTGGCCCGGTACGCCTCCGGCATGACCAGGGTGAAGGGGCGCGAGGCGTCGTAAAAGGCCATGGCCCCGGGGAGAAGCGATTCCGTCCGGCCGTCCTGATGGACCGTGGAGGTTCCGTCCTCCTGGAGACGGGCCATCAGACAGTCACGGCCGTCCGCGAGAATGTGTCCCGGATCGCGGGAAATCGTGAGCGGATCAGACTCGATCGAGGCTGTCTGCATGGGGCCGAGCCCTTCCGCCGTGATGCGGGCCGACCATTGATCCGGCCTTTCCAAACGCATGTCGACGGAGAGAAAGGTGTGCGATACGGCGCTGCTCCAGTGCGCCGGTTTGTCGCCCGGCGGAAGCGTCACCGGGCAATGCAGGGAGTGCCGGGCGGATAACCTGCGCTCGGCAGGCGGGCTGCCGCTCAATTCCCACCCACTGGCGCATTCTTGTACACCACACAGTCCTCCTCGGGTACCGTTCGCGGTCGGGTGTGGAGAGCGTAGGTTCGTGCGGTGAAAGAAGAGTGAAAACGGGGGGACGTCGGGGACCGGTGCCCCCGGCAAGTGAGTTCCTGCGGTTCGAGATCCTGGGGCCGATGCGCGCCTGGCGGTCCACGACCGAGCTGGACCTGGGGGTTCCCCAGCAGCGGGCGCTGCTGGGCCTGCTCCTGGTACGGGCCGGGGAACACCTGCGGCTGAGCGAGATCGTCGACGTCCTGTGGGCGGAGCGGCCTCCGGCCACCGCCGTGAACGTGGTCCACCGGTACGTCGGCCTGCTGCGGCGGCTGCTGGAGCCGGAGCTGTCGCCCCGGGCGCCGGGCAGCCTGCTGCTGCGCGAAGCGGGCGGCTACCGGCTGATGGTGGTGCCGGACTCGGTGGATCTGCTGCGCCACCGCGACCTCGCGCACCGGGCACGACAGGCCGCCGACGGCGGCCAACTCGACGCGGCGCTGGAGCTGTTCACGGACGCCCTGGCCCTCTGGCGGGGCCCGGTCGCCACGGGCGTCCCGGAGCAGGTGCGCAGCCATCCGGTGTTCGGCGGCCTGGACCGCGAGCACCTGGACACCGTGGCCGAGGCCGCCGACGTGGCGCTGCGCTGCGCACGGGCGGACCGCGTGGTCGCACTGCTCCGCCAGGGCGTCGCCCTCGACCCGCTGAACGAGCCGCTGCACGCCCGGCTCGTCCTGGCCCTGGCCGCCTCGGGCCACCGGGCACAGGCCCTGGCCGTTTACGACGCCATCCACGCCCGGCTGGCCGAGGACCTGGACGTCCCGCCGGGCCCGGAACTGCGCGCGGCCCACCGGCAGGTGACCGGCCCCGCCGCCCGGGACACCACGCCCGGCGCGGCCCGACCGCCATGGGTGCGCCCCGCCCAACTGCCCGCCGACCTGGCGGTGTTCGCGGGCCGTCACGCGGAACTCACCCAGCTACTGGGCCTGCTTGCGGGCACGGAGGAGCCCACCGGCACCGGGCAGCCGACCGGTGCCGGGCAGCCCGCCAGGACGCGGCAGACGGGCGGCACCGGACAGCCGACCGGCTCGGGACAGTCCACCGGACCGGGTCAGCCCACCGGCAGGCGGCAGGCCGGCGCCACCGGACAGCCCACCACCGGCCAGCCCACCGGGTCACCGGAAACCCGCGCCGCCACCGTCGTCATGATCAGCGGCATGGCGGGAGTCGGGAAGAGCGCGCTGGCGGTGCACTGGGCGCACCGTATCGCCGACCGGTTCCCCGACGGACAGCTGTACCTCAACCTGCGCGGCTTCGACCCCGGCGGGCCACCCACCCAGCCCGCGGAGGCCGTCGCCGGGATGCTGCACGCCCTGGGCGTGCCCCCGCAGCACCTGCCCACCGGACTGGACGCCCAGGCCGCGCTGTACCGCAGCCTGCTCGCCGACCGGCGCGTCCTCGTCCTGCTGGACAACGCCCGGGACCACGACCAGGTCCGTCCGCTGCTCCCCGGCAGCCCCGGCTGTCTGGCCCTCGTCACCAGCCGCAGCCAGCTGCCCGGCCTGGTCGCCTCGGACGGGGCCGTGCCGGTGCCCCTGCACCTGCCGCCCGTCGATGACGCCCGCGCCTCGCTGGTGCGGCGGATCGGCCCCGAGCGGGCGGCCGCCGAGCCCCGGGCCGTGGCGGACATCATCGAGCTGTGCGGCAGGCTCCCGCTGGCGCTCGCCATAGTCGCCGCCCGCGCCGCCCTCCACCCCGGCTTCCCGCTGGCCGCCGTCGCCGCCGAACTCCGCCGCACCCACGGCAGCCTCGACGCCTTCGCCGACACCGGGAGCGCCATCGACGCCCGCGCCGCGTTCTCCTGGTCCTACGACGCCCTGACCCCCGAGTCGGCCCGCGCCTTCCGGCTGCTGGCCCTGCACCCGGGGCCGGACCTCACCGCCGCCGCGGCGGCGAGCCTCACCGGCCTTCCCCTGCGCCGCACCCGTACCCTGCTGGCCGAGCTCACCCGGGCCCACCTCCTCACCGAACACAGCTGGGGCCGCTACACCTTCCACGACCTGGTGCGCGCGTACGCCACCGAACTCGTCGAGGACCACGACACCGACGCCACCCGCCGCTCCGCGCTGCACCGGATGCTCGACCACTACGTCCACACCGCGCACCCGGCCGCACTGCTGCTGTCCCCGGACACCGATCTCATACCGCCGGGCCCGGCGCTGCCCGGTGTCACACCCGAAACCCTCACCGACGACCAACAGGCCCTGGACTGGCTCACCGCCGAGTACACCGGGCTGCTCCCCGCGATGGAACGGGCAGCCGCGTCCGGGTTCGACGCCCACCTCTGCCAACTGGCCTGGGCCCTGGAGGCGTTCTTCGACCGGCGCGGCCACTGGCGCGACTGGCACACCGCCCAGCGCGCCGCGCTGGACGCGGCACACCGGCTGGCCGACCCGGAGTGGCAGGCCTTCGCGGCACGTTCCCTCGCCCGGGTCGACGGCAGGCTCGGACACTACGCCGAGGCGCGGGCCCGCCTCGACCGGGCCGCCGAGGCGTTCGACCGGCTGGGCGACACCGTCCGGCTCGCCAACACCCACCGCAGCCTGGGCTGGACCTCCGACCAGCAGGGCGACCTCACCGCGGCACTCGCCCACAACCAGCGGGCGCTGGAGCTCTTCCGGGCGGCGGGCCGACGCGCCGCCGAGGCCCGGGTCCTCAACGCGGTGGGCTGGTATCTGTCCCAGCTGGGGCGGTACGACCAGGCCCTCACCCACTGCGAGCAGGCCCTCGTCATGATGCGGGAAACCGGCGACCGCTACGGCGAGGCCGCCACCTGGGACAGCATCGGCCACGCACACCACCACCTCGGCCAGTACAAGCAGGCGGTCATCGGCTTCCACAACGCCCTCACCGTGTACCGCGAACTCGGCGTGCCGTACCAGGAAGCCGACACGCTCACCCGCCTCGGAGACACCCACCATGCGACGGGGGAGCACGCCACCGCCCGGGACTCCTGGCAGCAGGCCATCACGCTCTTCACCGAGCTGGGCAGGCCCGACGAGGCCGAAGGAGTCCGCGCCCGGATGCGCGACCGCAACCGCGAACGGGGACTCGCCTGACCCTTCGCGAACACCACCGTGCGCGCAGGGGAAACACCCCGTGCGCTGGCGGACAACGCGCCGGGACCGGGCCGCCCTAGCGTTCCGGACACCAGGTGGTCGCGCGGTTCGGCCGCCGTAGCCACACTGCTCCCGGAGGGTGCCGAGGTGACCACGATGCCGGTCGGCGGGCTCGTTCCTGTCGCCACCGACGACGAGGCCGCGGACGTGATCGTCCGTAATGCGAAGGTGTACACCCAGGACGCGGCACGCCCGCAGGCCGGTGCGGTGGCCATCCGCGACGGCGTGGTGCGGGCGGTCGGGGACGACGCCTCCATCGCCCCGTACCTGGGCGCGAGGACCCGCGTGGTCGACGCGCTGGGCCGCCGGGTCGTCCCCGGGCTCAACGACACCCATCTGCATGTCATCCGCGGCGGGCTCAACTACGTCCTGGAACTGCGCTGGGACGGCGTCCCCTCGCTGCGCCAGGGCCTGGCCATGCTGCGGGACCAGGCCGCGCGCACCCCGAAGGGCCAGTGGGTGCGGGTGGTGGGAGGGTGGTCCGCCGAGCAGTTCGCCGAACGGAGACCGCCGACCGTCGCCGAACTCAACGCCGCCGCCCCGGACACCCCGGTGTTCGTGCTGCACCTCTACCAGTCGGCGCTGCTGAACCGGGCCGCCCTCAAGGCCGCCGGGTTCACCAAGGACACCCCCGACCCCAAGGGCGGGCAGATCGTGCGGGGCCGGGACGGGGAGCCGACGGGCCTGCTGCTGGCCGCACCCGGCGCCCTGGTCCTCTACTCGACCCTGGCCAAGGCTCCGACGCTGCACGGCGCGGACAAGAAGACCTCCACCCGCCACTTCCTGCGCGAGCTGAACCGATTCGGGCTGACCTCGGCGATCGACGCCGCCGGAGGGTTCCAGAACTTCCCCGGCGACTACGGCACGGTGACCGAGCTGGCGGAGGACGGCCTGCTGTCCCTGCGCATCGCCTACCACCTGTTCCCGCAGACCGCGGGCCAGGAGATCGAGGACCTGACCCGCTGGATCGAGATGGTGCGCCCCGGGGACGGGGACGCGTGGCTGCGGCTCAACGGCGCGGGGGAGAACCTGACCTGGGCCGCGGCCGACTTCGAGAACTTCGCCCAGCCCCGCCCGCAGCTCACCGGCGACTACGAGGCCGCGTTCGAGAAGGCCGTGCGCCTGCTCATGGAGAACGGCTGGGGCTTCCGGCTGCACGCCACCTACGACGAGACCATCCGGCGCGACCTCGCCGTCTTCGAAAAGCTCGCCGTGGAGGGCCTGTTCCCGGCCGGGAACCGATGGCTGTTCGACCACGCGGAAACCGTCTCCCCGGACAGCCTCGACCGCATCGCGGCGCTCGGCGGGGCGCTGTCCGTGCAGAACCGGCTGTCGTTCCAGGGCGAGGCGTTCCTGCGGCGGTACGGCGCGGGCGCCGCGGCCGACGCGCCGCCGCTCGCGGCCATGCTCGGCCGGGGGCTGACCGTCGGCGCCGGAACCGATGCCACCCGGGTGTCCTCGTACAACCCGTGGGTCGCCCTGCACTGGCTGGTCTCCGGCCGTTCCGTCGGCGACCTGGCCCTGCGGCCCCCGCAGAACCGGGTCGGCCGGGAGACCGCGCTCGCGATGTACACCCGGGCCGGGGCCCGGCTGACCGGTGAGGACGGGGTCAAGGGCAGCCTGCGGCCGGGCTTCTACGGCGACCTGGCGATCCTGTCCGACGACTACTTCACCGTGGCCGAGCAGGACATCCCGCACATCGAGTCGGTGCTGACCATCGTCGGCGGCCGCATCGTGTACGCCGCCGCCGAGTACGAGGGCCTGGACGAGGACATCCCCGCAGTCAGCCCGGAGTGGAGCCCGGTGGCACACGTCGGCGGCTATCAGGCCACCGGCACACCGGGCGGCTCCGGCGCCCGCCAGGCGGAGTTGCTCGGCCAGGCGGTCGCCGAGTCGGAGCAGCACCGGCAGTGGCGCGTCCGTCGCGGCGCGCTCCCCGAGGACCACGCCCCGGCGTTCGACAGCTGCTTCGTGCTGTGAGTGGCAGAGGCACCACTCGGGGCCCGCCACCTTCGCGCACCACGCGAGCACACCACCCCCCCAGAGGTCTCCACAGAAAGGGCCCCATCATGGTCGACATCGCCGAGGTCACCGCCACCCCCGGCCCCGCCCTGCTCACCCCGGACAACGCGGTGATGCTGTTCATCGACCACCAGCCGCAGATGTTCTTCGGCACCGGCAGCCACGACCGCACCACGATCATCAACTCCACCGTGGGCCTGGCGAAGGCGGCCAAGGTGTTCGACGTGCCGGTGGTGCTGAGCACCGTCGCCGCCGAGACCTTCTCGGGCCCGCTCCTCCCGCCGCTCGCGGACGTCTTCCCCGACCAGAAGGTCATCGACCGCACCTCGATGAACGCCTGGGAGGACGTGGCGTTCGTCGAGGCCGTCAAGGCGACCGGCCGCACGAAGCTCGTCATCTCCGGGCTGTGGACCGAGGTGTGCCTCGTCCTGCCCGTGCTGTCCGCCATCGCCCAGGGCTACGAGGTGTACGTGGTCACCGACGCGTCCGGCGGCGTCACCCCGCAGGCCCACGAGCACGCCGTCCAGCGCATGGTGCAGGCCGGTGCCGTCCCCGTCACCTGGGTGCAGGTCCTGCTGGAGCTCCAGCGCGACTGGGCCCGCACGGCGACGTACGGCCCGGTCACGGAGGTGGTGAAGGAGCACGCGGGTGCCTACGGCCTCGGCGTGCTGTACGCCCAGTCCATGCTCGGCGAACACGCTGCCGGCTGAGCGCCCCTCTCACACCGGTGGCGGCGATGGCGCCGCCACCGGTGGACCGACTGCCGAGGAACGGACGTTGAGGATGCGCAGACTGCTGAGGGACGCCGCCCGCACCCTGGGGCCGTCCGCGACGGACCGCCACGGCCCGCTGCCGCCACTGCTGCTGACGCTGACCGTGGTGACGGGGCTGGTCGACGCGGTGAGCTATCTGGGGCTCGGCCATGTCTTCGTCGCCAACATGACCGGCAATGTGGTCTTCCTCGGCTTCGCCCTCGCGGGCGCCCCGGGCCTGTCCGCCCCGGCCGCCCTCGTGTCCCTCGGCTCCTTCCTCACCGGCGCGCTCGCCGGGGGCCGCGTCGGCGCCCGGCTGCCCGCCCACCGCGGGCGGCTGCTCGCCGTCACCACCGGCACCCAGACGGCCCTGGTCGCGGCCGCCACCGCCGTATCGGCGCTCATCCCCGGGGGCGAGGTCGCCACGGGCGTCCGTTACGCCCTGATCGTGCTGCTCGGCCTGGGCATGGGGCTCCAGAACGCGGTCGTACGACACCTGGGCGTCCCCGATCTGACGACCACCGTGCTCACCCTGACCCTGACCGGCCTCGCCGCCGACTCCACCACCGCCGGGGGCACCGGCGGCACGGCCCGCCGCATGCTGTCCGTCCTCGCGATGTTCCTCGGAGCCCTCACCGGCGCCTGGCTGTTTCTGCGCTGGGGTCTCGCCGCCACCCTGGGCCCGGCCGTGACGCTGCTCGCCGTCACCGCCGTTGTGGCCCACCGTCTCTCGGCGGACGACGCGGGCTGGGCCCGGCCGGGAAGCTGAGCGGTTGCGTCCGCGGGCTGATTCCGGCCGCACTTTCCGGCGATGCGTCACGTGTGCGCGTAATTCAGAATCCGGAACGTGCTCCGCCGATTGGGTTCGATCGGCGCGCTCGAGCGGTTTACCCAGCGGGACTCCCGCTGGGTAAATGGTGTATTCGAGGGGCACAAGGGACGCCGGTGGCACGCTCTCTTCCGCCCCAGCTCACGAAAGGTACATCAATATTTAACAAAGGAAGAGAGGGGTGGCGCCGCGGTCGATCTCCCCACCTATGGCGAGATCCAGCCCGTCCTGGCAGGTACGGCGCTCGCAACTTGTTGACGGCTCAGTAACCGGATCGCTAATTTCGCCTCCGCGTCGTTTTGTGTAAAAGGCGCAAGCCGTACGTTAGACGTGCATGTCAGAATTATCTCCCTTTCGCGGCTACAGCGATTTATACGGAGAAAACATGTCATCCGTTGCGTATCCTGGCGATCTGGTTATAGGCATCACTCCGTTCGGGGAACCGGACCCCCGACTCGCCGCGGCGGTCAGCCGCGCGGGTGGCCTCGGCGTCCTCGACCTGGGAACGACGCGCCGCACGGCACTGGACGCGTGGGAACGCGTCAACGACTGGGTCGCCGACGGGCGGTACGGGGTGCGCGTGGCGGCAGGCTGCCCCCTGACGCCCGCGGACCTGCGGTACGCGGCACCACCGGACACCGGACCCCCGGGGGGCGGCGGCGGGCCCGGGCCGCACACCGTGATCCTCGGTGCGGGCGCGCCCTGGCCCCTCGACGCCGTCGTCGGCCGTCATCGCGTGCTGGTCGAGGTCACCGACCTCGACCAGGCCCTCGAAGCGGTCCGGGCCGGGGCGCACGGGCTGATCGCCCGCGGCAGCGAATGCGGCGGGCCGGTGGGTGAACTGAGCACCTTCGTCCTGCTCCAGCGGCTGTTGGCCGACCCCGGGGTGTCCGTACCGGTGTGGGCCTGCGGCGGCATCGGCCCGCGCACCGCCGCCGCGGCGGTCATCGGGGGCGCGACCGGGGTCGTCCTGGACACCCAGCTGGCCCTGCTCGCCGAATCGGGGCTCCCCGAGGACCGTGCTGCGCTGCTCCGGCCGATGGACGGATCGGAGACCACCGTTGTCGACGGGCACCGCGCGTTGCGCCCGCGGGTGCGCTCCCTGTACCCCGGGCCGCCTCTGACGGTGGGTCAGGACGGCTTCCTCGCGGCGCGCTTCGCCGCACGCCGGCGGGACGTCGGCCGCGCCGTCCGGGGTATCACCGACGCCATCCGGGGCGTCGTACGGGACGCCAGCCAGGACGCCGCGCAGGCGCCCGCGTTCCAACTGCCCGTCGCTCAGGGCCCGATGACGCGGGTCAGCGACCAGGCGGGGTTCGCCTCCGCCGTCGCGGCGGACGGCGCGCTGCCGTTCATCGCGCTCGCCCTGGCCGGACGCGAGCAGGCGCGCACCCTGCTGGAGGAGGCCGCGGCCGCGCTGACCGGGCGCCCGTGGGGGGTGGGCGTCCTCGGCTTCGCCCCGGAGGAGATCAGAAGCGCCCAGCTGGAGGCCGTACGGGAGATCCGCCCGAGCCACGCCATCATCGCGGGCGGACGGCCGTCCCAGGCCGCCGCGCTGGAGCAGGACGGCATCACCACCTATCTGCATGTGCCCTCGCCCGGACTGCTGCGCCAGTTCCTGGAGGGCGGGGCGCGGCGGTTCGTCTTCGAGGGCTCCGAGTGCGGCGGCCATGTGGGACCGCGCGCGAGCTTCCCGCTGTGGGAGGCCCAGATCGCCGTCATCGAGGACTTCCTCGACGCCCCCGCGCACCGGGCCGACGGCGCGGGCATCGAGGTCTACTTCGCCGGTGGGGTGCACGACGAACGGTCCGCCGCGATGGTGGCCGCGCTCGCCGCCCCGCTGACCCGGCGCGGCGTCGCCGCGGGGCCGCTGATGGGTACCGCGTACCTCTTCACCGAGGAGGCCGTCGCCCACGGCGCCGTGCAACCCCTCTTCCAGCGCCAAGTGCTGGCCGCCGAGCACACCGCGCTGCTGGAGACCGCCCCCGGCCACGCGACGCGCTGTGTGCCCAGCCCCTTCACCGAGAGCTATCGTGCCCTCAAGGAGCGGCTGCGGGACGAGGGCGTGCCCGACCGGGAGCTGTGGGAGCGGCTGGAGCGGCTGAACGTGGGGCGGCTGCGGATCGCCAGCAAGGGCCTGGAACGCGGCCCCGACGGCCGGTTGACCCAAGCCGACGAGCAACGCCAGCTCTCCGACGGCATGTTCATGGCCGGACAGGTCGCGGTGCTGCGCTCCGCCACCACCACCATCGCCGCGCTGCACCACGCGGTGGGCCCGGCCGCGGCGGACTTCCTCGCCGCGCGGGCCGGGGCGCTGTCCGCGCCGCTGGGCGTGGCCGCGGCCCCCGCGACGGCTCCG